>NZ_JBFUHH010000140.1:0-8576 GCF_056402495.1 Microvirga sp. P4_A5
GCACCGAACATCCCGCGCGGCCTCGCTCTTCTGCGAAAGCAGGGCTTCAAGTTCGACATCATGGCGACGTCGTTCTTCGTCTCGCGCCGCTCGATCCGCCCGTCCGTTCACGGCGGCATGCCGTTCTGGCAGGACAAGCTGTTCATCAGCCTCGCCAAGTCAGCCAGCGACGCCACCGACTTCTTCCAAATTCCCACCGGGCGCGTGGTTGAGGTCGGAACTCAGGTGACCGTCTGAATTCGCTTTGGGTTMGTTGATGCGGAGAAAACTGGAACGTCTCAAAATGGCACAACTCGGAAGTTAAGCAGATGTCCGCTTTGGAGCGGCAATCCATAATCACATGCAAGGCTACACTGCTGATCTCGAAGCTTACGCTTCAAAATCGCTCACCAGATCGGGCCTCATTTCGCGAACCATGCGGGGTAGAGTAGTCCCGATCCTAGACAGCGTCTCAGGGCTCGCAACGAGCTCCTCGTATTCGTGGGCATAGCGCCATCGAACAAAGGCCCTTGCGGCATCCCGAAGTTCAGACTCCATGCTCAGTATGTCCGTGTATTCGTAGACCTCATCGACTCTGCCTCGTAGCTCCGGCGAGAGCTGGCTGTAGAGCACATCAAGCTTGTGCTCACACCCGTCGTAGCAAGCGAACCTCGACGGTGCCGCGCCTAATGGCGTTCTTTCACCTGATGGAACTTGCGGCTTCTCCCAGCATGCCGGGCAAAGAGTTGCGGTAGCAAAGCCCAGATAGGCAAGTCATCTCCCCGCAACTCGCAGCTCAATTTAATGGATACTCCGAGGGAGATCTTCGGACCCGGCTCGCAGCCCCGGAGGTCACAGAGCCACTTTTGAGCGCCAACGAAAGTTCTTTTCTAATTTCAGAATGGAACGGAAAGTTTGAATCGGTCAAGTGGCGCGACCGTTCTCCTCATCTCCGCGTGCCAAGATGTGGAACTCGCCTGAGAAGAGCAAAGACAGGGGCGGTCTACACGAGCACTCGAGACGATATGGACAATGGAAGCTTTGAAGGCTCGTATACCGAGTTGCATCGTGGGCAGCACGATCATGGCAAAGCTCGCTTGGTCGAACTCGCTAACTCACCGGTATTTACCGTGCCTCATGTTCTTGACCTTCGGTGGTGAGCCTTTCGGATCAACTGGGGTTACTGGTGACACCGTTGCTTTCTAGGGCTGACCCGTGTAGCAGTGCCTCTCGTGAAACTCAGAGTTCACTGTGCCAGCGAGACGCTTGATTCCAGCGGCGGCCCTTGCGCGCCTCCTCGACCAGACCTCACGGACGCTGCACTCCCTTGGCTTCGCCGCCGACCTATTCCCGGCGCAATGGACGGCTCTTCGCTATTTTGCATCAGCTGAGCCGGCGCAACGAACCGCAAGTGCCTTGGCTCGGTTCCAGGGCCTCGCTGTCGGTCCGGTGACACGGACTGTGCGCACGCTCATGGCCAAGGGCTATGTGGCGAATGTCGAAGGGCGGGGACGCGGTCGCGCCCGGCAGGTTGAATTGACAGAGGCCGGACGTGTGCTCTTGGGCGACGATCCTCTCAACCTGCTCTCGGACGTCATTGAAGAGTTCGATGGACCACATCGGCTTGCTCTTGCCAGTGCCTTGGAGCAGATTCTGCGCCGCCTCCAGTCGAACAAAGCAAATCACACAGATGAGGGCGACTAGTGGTCCTTGCCGTTTATCGCGGCAATCAACAGTGCCTCGTCGAAGGGCTTCACAAAGACCCTCTCGGCCCCCCATATCTCGGCAAGCGAGGTTGCAGTCTCAGTGGTCATGCGAGGACCACCGCCGGTCACGGCGAATACCCGCAGTTTGGGCTGCTGGCTTCTGAGACGCTTGATGAGCGTGATTCCGTCGACTCCCGGCATCCAGATATCGGTGACCACCACATCGAAGGAGCCGGACGACAGGACCTCCAGAGCCTGCTGGCCATTCTCGGCGATGCTGGTCGTGAAGCCTGCGGCATTCAGCGCAATGCGGATCGACTCACGCACGGCAAGGACATCATCGATAATCAAAACGTGTTGCGAGTTCTGCATCGCTATTGCCATCCCCTCTTGTCGCTCTCAGCCTCGCCGGCAGCGTGATGATGATCCGGGTCCCCTGGCCCGGCTCTGACAGGATGTCGATAGATGCACCCCATCCGTTGATAATCCCATAAACGACCGGCAGGCCGAGCCCGGTTCCGCCACCTGGACCCTTCGTAGTGAAGAACGGCTCGAACGCATGACGACGCGCTTCGGGAGCCATGCCTTCGCCATCGTCAGCGACGCATAACACAGCCCCTTGCTCATTCTCATGGGCGGTCAGAGAGATTGCGATGCGCCCGGCTCCGTGGAGAGCGTGAACGGCATTGCTGGCCAGGTTGCTGATGACCTGCAACACCTCGCCAACCGGAACGGTGATTCCTTCCACCTGATCCATGGTCAGATCGAGCTTGATCGCAGCCGGGATGATCGGGCGCACCGCATCGACTGCTTTCTTGAGAGCCCCCCGGAAAGGGATAATCGGACTTACCTGAGGTGCAGGGCGGGCAGTCGCCAGGACGCTGGCAACGATCTCCTGGGCACGCAGCCCCGCATCTTCGACAAGTCCCATCTGGTAACAGCGCTCATCGCTTGTATCGAGGCTACCGCGAACCCGGCGGGTAAGGTTGATGATCGGGTGGAGCAGGTTGTTGATCTCATGCGCAACGCCGCCGGCAAGCTGCCCAAGAGCCACCATCTTTTGCTGCTGAAGGTGCCGCTCGCTCAGAAGCGTCTCCTTGGTCACATCGCTGAAAACGCCGCGATGCCCGCAATAGCGTCCGTTGCCGTCGAAAGAAGGGGCTCCGCTGAAGGAAAGGTGCCGGAATCCCCCTGATGGTTCCCAGAGCCTCAGCACGGCGGAACGGAAGGCACGCCGTTCGTGCAAGGCTTCCGCCAAAGCTGTCAGACTCCCCTGATCGGGAAATCGCGCCGCCCGGCGAAGGCCCGCAATGAAATCCGCCTCAATCTCGAGCCCAAGGGTCGCGCTATCGAGACGTCCCGTCAGATAGGCCAACCGTCCCTGCGCATCGCATTCCCAAAAGCTGTCAGAGGCGCTGTCGGCAAAGCTGCGGAAGCGCGTCTCACTCGATCGCGCCTCCCGGAGAAGCTTTCGCTCCCGAGCCTGAATATCGAAGGAGACCACGATCCCGAAGATCAGGAGCGAAAACCCCGCGCCCCAGTAGACGGCATTCACGGCGATAGCGTCGGGATTCAGGCCGCTTGCTGCATCGAGAGACAGACGGGCCGCGCCGCCGCCAATCGCGGGGAGCCAGCACAGGAGGAATGCGGAGGCGCGCCGCCACTCATAACGCATCATCGCCAAGGCCATGGCCACTCCGGCCGCCAGCGCCATCAGCCCAATATAGGATGAGTAAAGCCGGACGATCCGCATGTTCATCAGGAATTCGATGACGACCAGGACCGCGCAGGCGGCGATAAGCGTAACGGCGAACCAGTTCGCCAGCGCAAGGTGAGGCATATGGGCTCGCACCTTCAGATAGCAGGCTTCGAACGATAACCAGGCGGCAAAGACCAGCAGCGAACTTGCCAGTGAGGCCATCCGCGAGAGATCGAACGCACCTGGAACCAGCGCGGTTTCGAGAATGGCCCGGTCGGTCACCACATAGGCGACGAACGCTAGGACGAGCGCGCTCAGCCGCAGGAGGGCGCCATCCTTGAGAGCCCAACCGATGGCACACAAATAGGCGAACAGGGCGAACTGCGCACCAATGAGGGCGCCGAAGGCTAGAGACTGCTGACTGTAGGTTGCCGTGTAGGCGCGGTGCGACTCCAGCCAGAGCAGCGCACGCATGGAGGAGTGCGTCTCGACACGAAGGTAGACCACACGCCCGGGAATTTCCGCCCCATCGAGACGGAAGGCGGGATAGCGCAAAAGAGGACGGCCAGCGGCGTGATCGGCCGACGGACTCCACTCGAGCGAACGCCATCCCGACGCGACCGGCAGGTAGAGAACGGCGCGTAAAATTCGCGATTCATGCAATGACAAGACCCAATCCAGACCGGGATCGACATCAGGGATCCTGACCCGAAGCCAGAATGCCGCATGGGCGGACGGGCTCACGCCGCGGTTGGCCGCCTGTCCGTTCGCCGGCATGAAGAGTGCCCCATTCGCGGCAACCGCCTCGATTTGCAACTGGCCCGTCGGATCGACGAAATGATCGGCCGTAATGCCCATGGCAATCCTCTCGGGATCGACCGCCTGGGCTGAGGCAGGACCCGAACCGGGGCCGACGGTCAGGATCAGGAAGACAATCCAGAGCAGTGCATGGATAGAGGCCTGTCGCGGCCGGAGCGGGAATCTCATCTTGCGACCTGGGAGGGGAATCGGCTGGCACTCTAAGGTAGTACTCCGTTGACCGCTAGGCACGTCGCTTTTATAGCTCAGTGAGCTAGATAGTTTTGGCGGGGCATTCTTGTAGAGGCATTCGTGAGCGGCTGCGGTGCAGACTTTGGTAGCGCTCGTGAAGTGCACTGAAGCAGCGCCAAGGCTGCAAACGCCTAAGAATTTTAACCTCCTCTTAAAGATGGGCACTGGGCAGCCGGATGCGTGAGCAGCAATCGTTTAGGTGGGTTTGCGGGCTCCCGCATGCTCTTTTTGCGCCCGGGGACATGAGCCGGCAATCGTGCCGAGCGCTTTTGCGCCAGCCGCAATGTCGAGTCGGGCGCTCTCGCGGCGTCGATTGCACCAGCAGTCCCATGCGGTGGAATGCACCGACAACAAAACCACAGCTGCGATGATGGCTTGCGGCGCGATGCCGAGCGCGCTGCCCTGACGCGCCGCTTCATTCCGGATCAGCACCGAAAACTATTGGAACACGAGCCCTAAAGTGGGCTCCCCATGGGGGACTACAATGACTTTGATAGCGGCCGAGAAGATCTCTCAGCTCAAAGCTGGCATTGACCAAGCGCTAGGTCGGATCGAAAGCGCTCTGTCTCTGCAAGTACTGGCGCAGAAGCTGCCCTTTGTCGGAGCGAAACTGAAGGAGGCCTTCGACGCGGCGGAGTCGACCGTCAATCAGATTGGCGATCTGAAGGAGACGATCTTCAAGGCTCTGAACGATCTTAACAATTCGCCCGAATATCTTGAGGCGACCGTCGAGGACGCCATTAACGACGCGCTGCAGGCAGCCTTTTTCCTTGAGACTGTCGCCAATGTCATCGTGACTGGCACAGATGTCCGGATCGAATTCACCTGCAACGAGGCGAGAACCGTCACACTTGACCTCGCTTCCGATCTTGGTCTCGGAGGGCTGGGGATCAGCACTTCCGGCCAAGCGCAAGTCGATCTCTCCTGCCAGTTCAACTTCACGGTGGGTGCGGATGCCAGCGGAACCGACGCCTTCTACCTCGTGACGAATGGTGGAGCGCCGGAACTGGCACTGGGAATCAGCGTCACGGCTCCGCAGCTTGCGGCCGATGCGTCCCTCGGCTTTCTCAACTTCAATGCCGCGGACATGGGTTCGTCCCTGACCGGGAGTTTCTCCGTCGATCTCAAGGATGCCGATGGCGAGTTGCGATTGTCGGATCTTGGTAGCGGCGCGGACATTCTCGATGCCAAGTTCAGCGGGCAGGCTGACATCGACATTCACCTCTCCGGCGACATGGGCGAGGAGAATCTGCCGAAGATCAGCGCGGACCTTGCCGTCGACTGGGCATTCGACAACTCGACCGTCAATCCGGATGGCGGCCAGCCCTTCGGCGGCACGCCGAAGGTCGTGTTCAATAATGTCAGCTATGACTTCGGCACCTTCGTCGAAGATTTCATCAATCCCATCCTAGCCCATCTCGATCCGGTGCTACAGCCGATAGACAAGGCGCTTGCGATCTTCCGCACTGACCTGACGTTCCTCAAGGCCTTTCCGAACTGGGAGGGAATCTTCGACAAGGCGGGTGCGAGCAATGGCGGCGTCGATGCTGCGGACCACAAGATTACGCTCATCGACTTCATCAAGATGGCGCAGCCGGAGGCCAATCTGACGACCGCGGTCGAGTTCATCGACCTTGTCGACGACATCGTGGACTGGGCCGCCTTCTTCCAGGGCAAGACATTCGGTCCCGACGAGTACGATCTCGGATCGTTCGAGATCCTGGAAGACATCCGAGACGCATCGTTCCTTCTTGGCGACGCCGCTCCCCAGGCTCTAAGCGGGGCTCAGAACCTTGCCGGCTTCCTGGGTGAGTTGATCAGCGGCAACTACGCGGCGGTCGATTCCAGCGGCAGCGGCAAAAGCGGCCAGGACATCCTCAAGGAAATGCTCCTCGGTGATTTCTTCAAGTTTCCGATCCTGAGCAATCCGCTCGAGGCTTTCAAATTCCTTCTGGGCGGGCAGACGGACCTCTTCACGCTCGACTTGCCGGCGCTGTCCCTCAATTTCGGGGGCGCGCTTGCTTCGGACGGAAGTCCGCTTGGAGACCTCGCCAATCTTGCCGTCTTCCCGGTCTTCCCCGGAATCAATATCAATCTCGAGGGCGCCATCGATGTCGCCATGGATATGGCCTTCGGCTTCGACACCCGCGGGCTCCTTCAGTTCAAGGAGAGCGGGTACACGAACTACGCGTCGGTCTTCAACGGTTTCTTCGTCAGCGACCAGCAGCTGAACGGCGTCGACGCGCCAGAAGTCTCGCTCTCCGTTCTGCTCCAACTCGCCGTCGAGGCATCGATTCCCTTCGCAACCATCGGCGGAGCCGGCAATATCGCCGGCCAGATCCTTCTCAACCTCAACGATCTCGTCAATGGATCCACCGCGGACGGAAGGATCTACCTCGATGAGATGGGCAATGCCCTGCTCACGAATCCCTTCGGCATCTTCGACATGTCGGGCCAGATCACGGCGGGCTTCGCAGCCTTCGTGAACGTGGCAGGTTACGATCTGTGGCGCTATAACTCGCCACGCTACACGATTGGCGGCTTCTCCTTCTCGGACGTGCCACCCATCACAGCCGATGGAACTCCGCCTCCTCCGCCCGACCTTGGCGCCGTGGAGAATGGCGTCCTCGTCCTCAACATCGGCGACAGAGCCCATCTTCGCGCRACGTCGAACAAGATCGATGGCGCCGAGAGCTTCGAGATCGGCGGCTCCGACGATGTTTCCGTGCTTGCCTTCTCGCGAATGCAGAGCTTCGAGGGCGTGACGGGCATCGTGGCCAACGGAGGCGCGGATGACGATGCGATCCTGCTGGCGCCGGATCTCGAGATCTCGGCAACGCTCGACGGCGGCGGCGGGATGGATCATCTCTACGGTGGCGCGGCCTCCGACGTGATCCGCGGTGGCGAGAGCCGCGACTATCTTTTCGGGCGTGCCGGGAATGACCTGTTGGAGGGTCAGAGCGGAGACGATGTCCTCGACGGCGGCGCGGGTGGCGACACCCTGAACGGCGGCGGCGAGTTTGACATCGTGACATACGAGAAATCGACGGCAGCCGTCTTCATCGACCGGGAGACCGGGGAAGCTCACGGCGGGGACGCCGAGGGCGACACCTATATCGAGGTGGAAGTCTTCGAGGGCTCCAACGTCGGCAACGACACTATGCTGGGCCATGCCGGGGCCGATATCTTCCTCGGCATGGCGGGCGACGACCGTCTCGAAGGCCGGGCAGGAAACGATGCGCTCCTCGGTGGAGAGGGCATGGACGATCTCCAGGGCGGCATCGGCGACGACACGCTGCACGGCGGCGGCGGCAACGATACGCTCGATGGCGGTGATGGGGGCGATGTCCTCAAGGGCGGCGCTGGAGACGATCTGTATTTCGTCAATCACCAGAACGACACGGTCCACGACAGCGACGGAACGGGCGCCGGCGGCCACGACCGCGTCGAGACGTCCGTCGATTTTGCCCTAGCCGAGGGAAGCGGTATCGAGGAACTCGTTCTCGCAGGCGCGGCCCGTGTCGGAACCGGCAACAGCGACGGGAACTTGATCATCGGCACGTCCAACGCCGACACGCTGAACGGAGGCATGGGCGTGGATAGTCTCGAAGGTGGCGGCGGCGACGACACCTATGTCTTCGACAGCCTGGGCGACCGGCTTGTGGAATTGGCCGGCGGCGGTACTGACGAGGTCCGTATTGTGACCGGTGGCATTTCTGACGGTGCAACCTTCTCGCTCGACACGGATTGGGGCGCGCAGGTCGAGAACGTGACGCTCGCGGACGACACCCACGGCATTAACCTGACCGGCAATAGCCTCGACAATGTGCTGGCCGGCAACCGCGGGGCCAACTTTCTTCGGGGCTTGGGGGGAAATGATACGCTTGTCGTCGGCCCCAGCGGCGCGACCAAGGACGATACGCCTTTCGAGGAAGTGCATGGTGGTGAAGGTTTCGACCACCTGGTGGTGGACTGGTCCGGGCTGACGGAGGCGGCGTATCTCGACGGCGACTATGCCAGCATCGACGGCTATTCCAGCTCGAGCACGATCGGCGGCTACGCCCGGCTCTACCATTACGGCGTCGAGCGCTACACGGTCACGACGGGTTCGGGCAACGACACGATCGAGACCGGCGCCAACC
>NZ_JBFUHH010000141.1:0-8469 GCF_056402495.1 Microvirga sp. P4_A5
GAACAAGAGGCAGCTATTCGCATTCTGGCCAATGAACTCCATAGAGTTAACGAAGCCGTTATGAACTGTGTCGAGAAAGGTCTTTCCGTGGAGTTACAGAGGGTGAAACGGTTTCATTCCGGAGAGGGCTACTGGGGTGACATGATCATTCCCGTGATCGTAAAGCAGAAATAAAGGCGTCTCCTATCCGCGACCCTCGTTTCCGCCATCCAAGCGCACCATCAAGTCGGGTCGGGTCCCTCCACCGCCGTCATGGCCGGGCTCGACCCGGCCACCCACGTCTTTTCTGTCGAGCGGGTTTAAGACGTGGGTACGCGGGACGAGCCCGCGCATGACGCGAGGGTGTTATTCCCTCGCCCCCACCTCCCCCTGCCCATCCCAGCCACCCTCCGCCGTCATGGCCGGGCTTGACCCGGCCACCCACGTCTTTTCTGGCGAGCGGGTTAAGACGTGGGTACGCGGGTCAAGCCCGCGCATGACGGGGAGTTCAATCAGCCGCCGTGACCCCTTGCCGCCACCCCTCATAAACCCGCACCGACAGATTGAGGAACATCCTCGACACAGTGGGACAGCTACTCGGAGAAAAGGCAAATCGCAGGTAGGAGCAGTGCAAGCTATGTGTTGCTAAGTACACTGTGGAGTCAATCTGCCCCTCACTTCCCCCGTCCCCCCTTATATTTCGGCTTCTGCCCCGCCAGCCCTTGCGTGCTCCTCGCCTTCGGCCTCTCCTTGAAATTCAGCGGCACTTCCCCGTCCGTGCCCGGCCCCATTTCGTCGAGGGACGGTTTGCGGATGCGGGTGCCTTCGTCCGAGCGGGCCTTTCCGCCGGGACGTAGGCGACCGCGTCCCTCCTCGCCGGGCATCCACGATCAAGCCGCTACCTTGCGCGTCCGGGAGAGGGGCTTTCGGGCCGTGCGCGTTGGAGACCGTTTACGCTCCGCCCGCTCGACTTTGACCACATACCCCTCGCGGGCCGTGAGTTCCTTGAGAACGGCCGAGAGCTTGTCCAATGTTGGGTTTCCCTTGGCGCTGAACTGGCGCATCAATGTCTTCGGATGCGATTGAATGGTTTCGGCAAGCTCGGAAAAGCCCAAAGTGGCATTGATATAATCGCGAATCAGAATCTTGGCTTCGACGGCGTCGCCTGTCCCGAGGGCTTCCAGCGCGCCCTGAAGCATCCCGACACGGAAAGCCTCATCGTGCTGCGCCCGCTCGCGGACAAGGTCCTTGAAATCGCGCGAAAGAGGCATGGTCATTTCTCCTTGGTCTTGCGGCGTTTGTAATCGGCCCATCGATCCTGGGCGTCCCGGATGTCGGCTTGTTGACGACGCTTGGTTCCGCCCCCGAGAAGGATGATCAAGGTGTCGCCATCGCGGGCGAGATAGAGGCGCAAACCGGGCCCCCAATCGATCCGCCATTCCAGCACGCCTGCGCCGACCGACTTGATCCCCGCATCGTGCCCATCGGCCAAACGGCCGACGACCGCTTGAACCCTGTTGCTATGCTCGCGCGGCAAGGTCGAGAACCAATCCCAGAACGGGTGCCGTCCTTGATCGTCTTCATAAACCCGAACCCTCATGCGGGTAGCTTATAATGCACCACGCATATAAGGCAAGCGGAAGCCTTTGAATGGCGCACAACCAAACTGGTGCCGCAAAATCTGCCTCCCCCTCATTTCCCCCGTCCCCCCTTATATTTCGGCTTCTGCCCCGCCAACCCCTGCGTGCTCCTTGCCTTCGGCCGCTCCTTGAAATTCAGCGGCACTTCCCGGTCCGTGCCCGGCCCCATTTCGTCGAGGCCGGGTTTGCGGATGCGGGTGCCTTCGTCCGAGCGGGCCTTGCCGCCGGGGCCGTAGGCGGCCGCGTCCTCGTCGCCCGCGCTTGCGCCTTCCGGTGAGGCCGGGAGGCCGCGGGGGGGCAGGTTGGCGTTGCGGCCGTATTTGCGCGAGCCGCCGTATTTGCCGGCGTCGCGTTCCACGTCGGCTTGCCGCGCCAGCGGGTCGTCGCTGATGGCGAGTTGCGTTGCCTGCAGGCGCTTGAGTTCGTCGCGGAGGCGCGCCGCTTCCTCGAAATCGAGGTTGGCGGCGGCCTCGCGCATGCGCTTTTCCATGTCGGCGATGACGGTCTTGAGGTTGTGGCCGACGGTGACGCCCGCCTTCGTGAGGCCGGTATCGACCGAGACGTGATCGCGCTCGTAGACGCTTTCCAGAATGTCGCCGATGTTCTTCTTGATGCTCTGCGGCGTGATGCCGTTCGCCTCGTTATACGCCGTCTGCTTGGCGCGGCGGCGGTCGGTCTCGGCGATGGCGCGTTCCATCGAGCCGGTCATCTGGTCGGCGTAGAGAATGACGCGGCCATCGACGTTGCGCGCGGCGCGGCCGATGGTCTGCACCAGCGATGTCTCGGAGCGCAGGAAGCCTTCCTTGTCGGCGTCGAGAATGCCGACGAGCGCGCATTCGGGAATGTCGAGACCCTCGCGCAACAGGTTGATGCCGATCAGCACGTCGAAGGCGCCCAGCCGCAGGTCGCGCAGGATCTCGATGCGCTCCAGCGTGTCGATGTCCGAATGCATGTAGCGCACGCGGATGCCGTTCTCGTGCAGGTATTCGGTGAGATCCTCGGCCATGCGCTTGGTGAGCACGGTCACGAGGGTGCGGTAGCCGGCGGCGGTGACCTCCCTGATCTCGCCCAGGAGGTCGTCGACCTGGTTTCGCGCCGGGCGGATCTCCACCGGCGGGTCGATGAGGCCGGTGGGGCGGATGACCTGCTCGACGAAGACGCCGCCGGTCTGTTCCATTTCCCATTTCTGCGGCGTCGCGGAGACGTGCACCGATTGCGGCCGCATGGCGTCCCATTCCTCGAAGCGAAGGGGGCGGTTATCCATGCAGGAGGGCAGGCGGAAACCGTATTCGGCGAGCGTCGCCTTGCGGCGGAAGTCGCCGCGATACATGCCGCCGATTTGCGGCACGGTGACGTGGCTCTCGTCGGTGAAGACCAGCGCGTTGTCGGGCAGGTATTCGAACAAGGTCGGCGGCGGCTCGCCGGGTTTGCGGCCGGTGAGATAGCGCGAATAATTCTCGATGCCGTTGCAGACGCCGGTCGCCTCGATCATCTCGAGGTCGAATTGCGTGCGCTGTTCGAGTCGCTGCGCCTCGAGCAGGCGGCCCATGCGGGTGAGTTCCTGCAGGCGGCCCTGCAACTCGGTCTCGATGCCCTTCACGGCCTGCTGCAAGGTCGGGCGCGGCGTCACGTAGTGCGAGTTGGCGTAGACCTTCACGAAGGCGAGGTCGTTGGTCTTCTTGCCGGTGAGCGGATCGAACTCGACGATCGACTCGATCTCGTCGCCGAACAGGCCGATGCGCCAGGCGCGGTCTTCCAGGTGGGCCGGAAAGAGTTCGATGGAATCGCCGCGCACGCGGAAGGTGCCGCGGGCGAAATCGTTCTGGATGCGCTTGTATTGCAGAGCCACCAGGTCGGCGATGAGCTGGCGCTGCTCGATCTTCTCGCCGACCTTCACCGAGAACGTCATGGCGGTGTAGGTCTCGACCGAGCCGATACCGTAGATGCACGAGACCGAGGCCACGATGATGACGTCGTCGCGCTCGATCAGCGCGCGGGTCGCCGAGTGGCGCATGCGGTCGATCTGCTCGTTAATCGAGCTTTCCTTCTCGATGAAGGTGTCCGAGCGCGGCACGTAGGCCTCGGGCTGGTAGTAATCGTAATACGAGACGAAATATTCCACCGCGTTGTCGGGGAAGAACGACTTGAACTCGCCATAGAGCTGCGCCGCCAGGGTCTTGTTGGGCGCGAGGATCAACGCAGGGCGCTGCGTCTCCTCGATGACCTTCGCCATCGTGAAGGTCTTGCCCGAGCCGGTGACGCCGAGCAGCACCTGGTCGCGCTCCTGCCGGCGCACGCCGTCCACCAGCTCAGTGATGGCGACCGGCTGATCGCCCGCGGGCGCGAAATCCGACACCAGCTTGAAGGGAATGCCGCCTTCCGACTTATCGGGCCGCGCGGGACGGTGGGGCGTCCACAGCTTGCCGTTCTTGAAGCGCGGATCGCCCTCCGTGAGAAGGCGCGTGAGCGCATCCACAGTGGCGGACACGCCGTTGACGTCGAGGGGACCGTTCTCGCCGAGTTCGGGGGCAAGGTCCGGCCCGTCATCGGCTCCGCGAAGGCCGAGCTTCTTCGCCAGCGCCGGGTCCACATCGGTGGCCTCGCCGTGGATGTAGGTTTCCTGCGCCCGCTCGGCAAAACCCTCCGCCGCCTTGCGCTCCCGATTCACGGCGGGGCTCAGCAGATCCGAGAGGTAGGTGTCGAGGGGTTTCAGCTCAGGTTTGGTCGCCTTCCCGGTGGAAAGCTTGGGCTTCTTGGGTGTCTTGGCCATAGAACGAATATGGTACAAAGAGGCCGAATTGGGAAGTGTCGGGCAGCGACGGGGAGAGCGCAAAAGCGATGGCGGCCCTCCGCGATTGGAAGGGCCGCCTTCGATCGTTGGATCAGCCCGGCAACAGAACCGTGTCGACCACGTGGATGACGCCGTTCGCCTGCATCACGTCCGCGATGGTCACGGTCGATTTTTGACCCTTCTGGTCTTCGAGAACGAGGTCCTTGCCGCTCTGCGTGACGGTGAGAGTCTCGCCCTGGGCGGTCTTCAACATGGCCTTTCCGCCGCCCTGCTTGACCTGCGCCACCAACTGCTCGGCGCTGAGGCGACCGGGCACCACGTGGTAGGTGAGGACGCCGGTGAGCGCGGCCTTGTTCTCCGGCTTGAGCAGCGTGTCGACGGTGCCCTTGGGCAGCTTGGCAAAGGCGGCATTGCCCGGCGCGAAAACCGTGAACGGGCCGGCGCCTTGCAGCGTCTCCACCAGTCCGGCGGCCTTAACAGCCGCCACGAGCGTCGTATGATCCTTCGAATTGACCGCGTTCTCGACGATGTTCTTCGACGGAGTCATGGCGGCGCCGCCGACCATCTTGGTCATTTCCTGGGCGAACGACGAGGCCATCGGCGCAAGCGCGGTGGTTGAGAGCGCGAGCGCGGCGGCGAGGCAGACATTGGAAATCTTCATCGGTTTCTTCCCTGAAGGTGTGAGTGGACCGCCGCTCGATTGAGCGCACGATCGAAGGCTGTCCTTCAGAGATGGATACGTGTCGGCTGTTGCCGTGGATGTGGCCAGACCGTCACGTTTCCGTGAACCTGACCTTCAGGCCGAAAAAGCCGTGGGGCCTCGCACATAATGCGCCGCACGTTCGCTGTCGGACTGGTTCCGTCGCCTTGCCTCGCGTTCGGCGCGCACCCGCTCAGTCGCCTCGGTTTCGATCCATTGACGCAAGGTGACGGGCTCGCCGGGATGCTGCGTCTCGGTGGTCGAAACGGGGGTCGAAGGGTGCTCTGGTTCGCGTGGAGCCATAGGGCATACTCCGTTTGCGCGCGGACTTTCTGCGCGATCCTTGGCGCAATTACGGCAGCTTGTCAGAGCAGCGGCGAGGATGTGCGCTTCAGCACCAAGGGTCCGAGGGGAGGTGGCGTGGACTTGCGGCAGCGCGTCCAGGGAGATCGCGAAGTGTTGTTGAAGTTAACTGGCGACCCACGGAGTGCCGAACGGGAACCCCGCGCCGGCCTGACTTGCCGCCGCTTATCCCTCAGTACGAACAGCTCTTTCCGAGCAGAGCGAGGCCCTCGTCCCAGAGGTCGCCGAGGTTGGGAATGCCGAGCAGCCAGTCGGCGGTCGGCAGAACGTTCGCCGCTTCGCGTTCTCTTGCGAGGCGGACGGCGTCGGACCATTCCGCGGGCTCCATGTCGCCCCGGCCGATATAGACCAGCGCGATGAGGTCGACGCGCTCGTCGTCGTTGAGACCCTCGATCACCTCGCGCATTTCCTCCTCGGTGGCATCGTCCGGCGTGTTCACCAGCGCGTCGATGCCGCCGTCATCCGTCGGATTCGAGCCGGAATCCGGATCGGTCTGCCCTTCCTTGACGTCGATCGCCCGGGCGCGAAGGATCAGCTCGCAGACTTTCTCGGTTGCGATGGTGAGCGATGAGAGTTCGGAGTAGTCCTTGATCTTGGTCATACGGGGGAAACACCCAAGCGCGGCTTAGGTTCTCCGCAAAGCGGCGATCCGCTGGCAATTCTTGATACCGCCGGCCGGGCGGATTTCTGATGCGGGGCGGGTTTGGCGTGATAAAGCTGCATCGCTTCCTTTTTGTCGTTTACGATTCGCTCATGCTCGGTATCCAGATTCTCGGCTTCGTGGCCGCTATCCTGACGACGGTCTGCTGGCTGCCGCAAGCGCTCCAGACATTGCGGACGAAGGATACGAAGTCGTTGTCGCTCGTCACCCAGTCGATCTTCGCCGTGGGCGTGGGGCTCTGGCTGATCTACGGAATTCTCGTCGGCAACGCGCCGATTATCTTCGCCAACAGCATCACTTTCGTGCTGGTCGCACTCATTCTCGCAATGAAGTTGCGCTACGGCTGACACCCGACGACTGTGTCGAATCGCCGATTTCCTCCGACGAGGCTTTTTGGCAGAAGGCCCAGACGCCAACCCGCCCGCCGCTCCCCTCCTGATTTAGAGCCCATGAATCCTTACGTTGCGCCGATTACGATGCTGATCGCGTCGAACGTCTTCATGACGTTCGCGTGGTACGGGCACCTCAAGTTCAAGACATCGGCGCTCTGGATCGCCGTCCTTGCCAGTTGGAGTATCGCGTTCTTCGAGTACTGGCTCGCGGTGCCGGCCAACCGCATCGGGTCCGCCGTCTACTCGGCGGCGGAGCTGAAAACCATGCAGGAGGTCATCACCCTCGCGGTCTTCGCGGTCTTCTCCGTGTTCTATCTGGACGAGCCACTCGGCTGGAATCACCTCGTCGGGTTCGGGCTCATCGCAGCCGGAGCGGCGTTCATCTTCCAGGGCCGATAGAGGTCAATCGGCCGGACGCATTCTCAGGATGCGGCCCTGCGGCGCATCCGTCAGCAGATAGACGAATCCGTCCGGCCCCTGCCGCACATCCCGGATACGCTCTCCGAAATTCTGAAGCATGCGCTCCTCGCCCGTCACCTTGTCGCCGCTGATCTCCAGTCGCGAGACGAGCTTGCCCGCGAGCGCACCGACGAGAATGTTGCCACGCCAGGCGGGGAACTTGTCCCCGGTGTAGAAAGCCATGCCGGACGGAGCGATCGACGGGTCCCAGTAGAAGACCGGCTGTTCCATACCCGGCTTGCTGGTGCCCTCGCCGATCTTCGCGCCGGAATAATCCACCCCGTACGTGATGATCGGCCAGCCGTAATTCCGGCCCTTCCGCGGAATGTTGATCTCGTCGCCGCCGCGCGCCCCGTGCTCGGCGGTCCATAACTGGCCGGTGGCGGGATTGAGGGCGGCGCCCTGCACGTTGCGGTGGCCGATCGACCAGATTTCCGGTCGGGTCTCCTTGCGGTCCAGAAATGGGTTGTCGGGGGCGGGCTTTCCCTCCGGGGTGATATGCACGACCTTGCCGAGGTGGTTGGCGGGGTTCTGCGCCTCGCTGCGCAGGTCGAAACGATCCCCTAGGGTCACGAACAGGTTGCCGCTTTTGTCGAAGACGAGGCGCGAGCCCCAATGGTTGTTGCCCGGATGGGGCGGCTCCTGCCGGAAGATGACTTGGGTGTTCTCGAGCGCCGTGCCCGTATTATTGAGCCTGCCCCGCGCTACGCTGGTGCCGGCCCGGCCACCGCCGCGATCCTCGGCGAAGCTTAGAAAAACCAGACGGTCCTGCGCAAAGCCGGGCGATAGCGCCACATCCAGGAGCCCGCCCTGGCCCTTTCCATGCACTTTGGGGATCCCGCCGAGCGGCTCCGACAGCTTGCCGTCGGACGCCACCATGCGAAGCGATCCGGATCGCTCGGTCACGAGCATGCGGCTATCGGGAAGAAACGCCAGCGACCACGGATTTGCAAGATCCCGCGCGACGGTCTCGACCACCACCTCGACCTTATCGGTGCGAACCCGCTGGCTGTCCTGCGCCTGGGCGGTTGGCGCCAGGGCCAGCGCGAATGCGCAAGCTGTGGCGAGGCGGGACAAAATCATGGGGCTCTCCTCAAAGGACGATCGGTGGAGAGCTAGCCGTTCAGGCGCCCGCGTCAATCGCGATCACGCCGGTTTTATCCAGCTTTTCGTTAGCGGTGGGGTGCCGCGACGCCCGGCTGCTGGTCGGAAAGCGCCTGCTGCGTGGTCGCGAGCACGGAGGCGGTGGCGCAGCCCATCAGCATGATGAGGGCCAGCATGAAGCGGCATTCCCGACGACGATCGAGGCGCTGCACCCGGGACGCCACGTGATACTCGACCTTGTTGCGTGAGACTGACATCGGAGGAATCCTCGTACGCCACCGCGGTGGGTTACTGCTCGTGAACTGGAAAAACACAAGCGAGTCGAGAAGGTTCCGCCGAGATTTGCACCGATCGCATCCGGCAGGCGCTCCGGGTCGGAG
>NZ_JBFUHH010000142.1:0-8308 GCF_056402495.1 Microvirga sp. P4_A5
CAGCACACCAATCCCCGTCATGCGCGGGCTTGACCCGCGTACCCACGTCTTCAACCCCGCCGTCGCAAACACGTGGGTGGCCGGGACAAGCCCGGCCATGACGAGGGAGGGTGTTTTGACGGCGGCGGTCAAAAATCCCCTCATCGCGCAACCTCCCACGTTGTCGTGCCATCCTTGTTGTCCATCAGCACCACGCCCAAGGCGACGATCTCATCGCGAAGTCGGTCGGATTCCGCCCAGTTCTTCGCGGCGCGCGCAGCGACGCGGGCCGCGATGAGCGCATCGACCTGCGCAGGATCGACGGAGAGCGCCGCTTGCCTGCGGTCCTTCCACGCCTCCGCAGTATCGGTCAGGAAACCGAGTGCCCGAAGATTGGCGCCGAGTTCCTCATGAGCGCCCTGCCCGTCGAGCGCATGCAGCTCTGCGAGCATCTTTGGCGTGTTGAGATCGTCCGCCAACGCCTCGATAACCTGGGTCGAAAGGCCAACGGAATGCAGGCCGCCCGCCACGCCATACCAACGATCGAGCGTCTTCGCGCTCTCCTCCAAGCCCCGCTCCGTCCAGTCGATCGGCTGGCGGTAATGCGTGCGCAGCATGTTGAAGCGCAGCACCTCGCCGGGCCAATCCTTCAGGAGGTCGTTGATGGTGAAGAAATTGCCGAGCGACTTCGACATCTTCTCGCTCTCGACCTGCAGGAAGCCGTTATGCATCCAGACATTCGCCATGCGCGCGGTGTCGAACGCGCAGCATGATTGGGCGATCTCGTTCTCGTGGTGGGGGAAGACGAGATCGATGCCACCGCCGTGGATGTCGAAGGTCTCGCGCTCGTCGGAATCCTCGCAGGTGAGCCGCGACTCAAACGCTTTGATCAGGTGCTTCCACGCCATCGCGGAGCACTCGATATGCCAGCCGGGCCGACCCGGCGTCGCGATGCCGCCCGGCGACGGCCAGCACGGGTCCTGCGGGCCCGACGGCTTCCACAGCACGAAGTCCATGGCGTCGCGCTTGTAGGGCGCGACGTCCACCCGCGCACCGGACAGGAGTTCGTCGAGGGAGCGCTTCGAGAAGGCGCCGTATTTCGGGACCTTCGGCAGGCGCGCCATGGCCGACACGGCAAACAGCACGTGGTCTTCCGCCACATAGGCGACGCCGCGGGCGATCAGCCGCTCGATGATGTCGCGCATCTCGGCGATATGTTCGGTGGCGCGCGGCTCCACGAAGCGCGCGGGCTTGCCTTCCTCGTTCACATCCTCGGGCATCAGCACGCCGAGCGCGCGGATATCGGCGTGGAACTGCTCCTCGGTCTTTCGCGTGACGAGCCCGATCGCCTCGTTATGCGGCAGGTCGGGATAGTCGCGCGCCGCCCGGGCGTTAATCTTGTCGTCCACATCGGTGATGTTGCGCACATACGTCACCGCCGCGGCCCCATAGATTTCCCGCAGCAGCCTGAACAGGAGATCGAAGACGATGATCGGTCGCGCGTTGCCGATATGGGCGTAATCGTAGACGGTCGGGCCGCAGACGTAGAGGCGCACGTTTCCCTCGTCGATGGGGACGAAGACGTCCTTCGATCGGGTCAGCGTATTGTAGAGCCTGAGCGTCGGGGCCATCTGGTCGGCCATGTGTCCATACCTCTTCGGGCCGAGGGCCGGAGGATGGTTTCGATCTGTGAAATGAGAACGAGACGGCTCCAGCCAGCGGGTGCGCTAGCTGCAAATAATCCGGGAAATCAGGATCGATGCCGTTTTCATGCGAAATCAATGCCTTTAAAGGCATGGTCCGTCAAGGTTCCGTCGCGGAGACGTTATTTTTTTTCGCGGCGCCATGAAACGGGACATTGACAGCCACGTTTAAGCTTTATTCACGCCCACCAACGACAATCCAACACGAGTTCAAGACGATGAGGTTTTCGATGCGCCGCGCACACGCCATGCTCGGGTTAGGCACTGCTGTGCTTCTTTCGGCCGCTGCCCTCACGTTCCTGCCCAAGAGCAGCCAGGCCTCGTCGGAGCCGGTCTCCATCGAGGAGACCTTCCTGGTTCCCGCCCATGACGGCTATGGCCTCGCCGAATGCCTCGTCTCGGGCCACCCCTGCGGCCAGGCCGTCGCCGACACCTGGTGCGAGGCACAGGGCTTCAGCCGCGCGACCGCCTTTCGTCAGGTCGCGGCCGAGGACGTGACCGGCTCGGTCCGCAAGGTGGCTCTGTCGAGCGCTCACCCGCCCGTTGCCATCACCTGCATAAACTGACGCAACGGCAGAATCCTGTCCTAACGCGCAGGCCGGTCGGTGCCCGGACGTATCCGGTCACCCACTCGCCGCATTTCGCGGGCGCTTCCCCTCCCCAGGGCATGATCGGCACGCTGGAGGTGGAATTCTTCGGCGAGCCTTCGATGGGCCGGTCGGAATACACCATATAGACCAGCGTGTTGCGCTTCACGTCGCAGCCCCGAACGATATGCATCCGCTTGAAGATCAGCGACCGGCGTTCGCTGAACACCGCGTCTCCCTGCTCAAATTTTTCCTTGAAGCGGATCGGCCCGGTCTGCCGGCACGAGAGCGAGATGTCCGACACCTCCTCGGCGACGCCGAAAGTCCCCGCGACGCCGCCGCGCTCCGGGGCGGTATAGTGGCAGGCGACGCCCTCGACCTTGGGATCGTCGAGCCCGTAGACCGCCAGCTTGTCGTTGGGGGTCAGTGCCCGCCAGACGGTGGACTTCTTGAAGATCACATCGGGGTCCTGCGCCAGCGCGCCGGTGGTGGCGCCGGCAAGAAGGGTCAGAACCAGGGCAAGTCGCGCGAGCATTTTAGTCGATTCTCCAAAGGTCAAGCTCACATGTGGTGAGGCCTGCGGCATTTGACGAGGGGGGAAAGTTCGGCCCCGCATTTGCCGGGATCGTCTTATGCGGGTAAATGCTTGTCCGCTGGGCCCCAGAGATGAGCGGTTCGTTGCTTCGAATGCGTGACAGCATCGGATCGCCGAGCCGCCGATCATATTAGGGCCCATTTCGCGACGTCAGGTGCTTCATGACGCCGGGGAAGACGACACGCTGAACAACCCGGTGCTGCGACAGGCCTTATGAAAAAACGAAATTTCTTCCGCACTCTCCTCACCGTGGCGGCCTTCCTCGCCGCCGGAGGTTCGGCATTCGCCCAATCCGCCGAATGCCAGCGCTTCCGGGCTGAGCTGGCGAACCTCGATCGCGGCGGCGGTGGCGGCGCGGCGGCGGGTCAGGCGCAGGCGGCGCGGGCCGAGATCGGCCGGCTCGTCGGCTATTACCGCTCCATCGGCTGCGAGCGCGGCCCCCTCGGGTTCCTGTCGGGCGCCCCGCCGGCGGAATGCGGCCCGATCGCCCAGCGCATCCGCCAGCTCGAGGCGAACTTCGCCCGCCTGTCGGCCCAATCCTCCGATTCCGGCGACGTGGAAATTCGCCGCCGACAATTGCTCGGCGCGATCCAGCAGACCTGCTCGGTCGACCAGCCGCGCGGCTTCTTCGAGAGCCTCTTCGGCCCGCCCCGGACCCAGCAGCCGCAGCAGCAGATCATGCCCGAGGGCCAGCCGATCATCACCGAGGACGATTCCAACCAATCCCTCGGCGGGCGTCGTCTCGTCTGCGTGCGGACCTGCGACGGCTCGTTCTTCCCGCTCTCGAACGCGCCCGGCGGACGCCAGAACGCCGACGAGATGTGCCAGGCGCTCTGCCCCGGCACCGAGACCGTCGCCTTCGCGACGCCCGGTGGCGACAACGGCATGAACCGCGCCGTATCGCTCTCGGGTCGGCCCTATACGTCCATCGCCAACGCCTTCAAATACAAGAAGGCGTATGACAGCACCTGCGCGTGCAAGAAGGACAACGAGAGCTGGGCGGTGATCCTGCGCAAGGCCGAGAGCATGCTGGAGCAGCGCAAGGGCGACATCATCGTCACGGCCGAAAAGGCCGAGGAACTGTCGCGGCCGAAGGTCGTGCAGGCCCGCAAGGCCGTCGAGAAGAAGGTTCAGGACGAGGCCAAGGAAGCGGCCGAAACCGCCGCCGCCGCGCCGACCGCCAGCAAGGAATCCTCCGGCATCGGCCCGCAATCCATCGAGAGCACCCGCGTGGTCAACCAGGCCGAGGGCACGAAGAAGGACGTGGTGACGGGTGACGGAAAGAAGCGCACCGTGCGCGTGGTCGCCCCCGACGTGATCCCGGTCCCGCACGCCAACTGACGGACCACTTGGCGGACGATCGAGCGCGGCTGCTTCGGGGCCGCGCTTATTTGTTTCAGGCGATGTCGCCGGACAGGCGCGCCCGTGCTTTCTCGGGCCCGATCAACGGTAGCAGGGATGCGAGTTCGGGGCCGTGCTCCTGGCCCGTCAGGGCGAGCCGCAGGGGCATGAACAGCGCCTTGCCCTTCACGCCGGTTGAATCCTTCACGGCGTCGGTCCAGCTCTTCCAGGTTGTCGCATCCCAGGGCGCGTCCGGCAGCAGGTCGCGCGCGGCATCGGCGAAAACCCGATCCACGATGATGGGCGTCACCGGCCCATCGACGATCACCCACCAGCGCGCGGCTTCCGCCACGGTCGCCAGATTGCCGCGCACGGCGAGCCAGAAGGCTTCGCCCCCATCCGCGTCCATGGCGACGAGGCGCGTCCTGACGGCTTCATAGGGCATGTCGTGGACGAGCTTGGCGTTGAGATTATAAAGCTCCTGCTCGTCGAATTTCGCCGCCGAGCGGGAGATATGGTCGAAATCGATGAGACGGGCGAGTTCGTCGAGATCGGCAACCGGCCGGATCGCCTCCGCCGAACCGACCAGCACGGCGAGCGACGCCACCGCCTGCGGTTCGAGCCCGCCTTCGCGCAGACTGGTCAGCGACAGATGGCCGAGACGCTTGGACAGCCCCTCGCCGCTCGCCGTGGTCAGCAGGTTGGTGTGGCCGAAGATCGGCACCTTCGCGCCCAGGGCCTCGAAGATCTGGATCTGCACCGCCGTGTTGGTGACGTGGTCCTCGCCGCGGATCACGTGGGTGATCTTCAGGTCGATGTCGTCGACGATGGAGGGCAACGTGTAGAGATAGGTGCCGTCCTCGCGCACGAGGATGGGGTCCGACAGCGAGCTCGTATCCACATGCGAGGGACCGCGCACCAGATCGTGCCAGACTTCGTTGCGGTGATCGAGCTGGAAGCGCCAATGAGGCCGCCGTCCTTCGGCTTCGAGCTGGACTTTCTCGTCCGGCGTCAGCTTGAGCGCCGCACGATCGTAGATCGGCGGAAGACCGCGCGCGAGCTGGCGTTTGCGCCGAAACTCGAGCTCCTCGGTGGTCTCGTAGCAGGCATAGAGACGGCCTATGTCGCGCAGGCGCGCTACCGCGTCGTCATAAAGCTCGAACCGCTCGGACTGGCGCACGATCACGTCCGGCGGAATGCCGAGCCACGCCAGATCGACCTCGATCGAATCCGCATATTCGCGCTTCGAGCGCGCAAGATCGGTATCGTCGAACCGCAGGACGAACACGCCGCCTTCACGCCGCGCGAAAAGGGCATTCATCAGCGCCAGACGGGCATTACCGATATGGATGCGGCCCGTCGGCGACGGCGCAAAACGAACGATGGGCTTGCTCATGGGAAACCTATGGCAAAGGCGACGGGCGGTTGCAATGGCGTTCCCGCGAGCACCGAACGGGGTCTTGTGGGAGGAGTGGGAGGTGGGGGTGCGACCTCGGGATGTTGGGCGTCGCGCCAGCACCCCCACCCAGACCCTCCCCGCAAGGGGGAGGGAAAGGCGCTCGGTGAGTGCGAAGAGCCGGATGCCACCGTCATTCCGGGGCGAGCGCAGCTCGAACCCGGAACCCATAAACATCCCGGGCAGATATTGTGGCTCACTCCCCGCGCACTTCTACCAGCCAGACACCTGAGCGCCGCCACCTGTTACTCGTTTCAAAGATTGCGTCGCAGATATTACCTGTTGAGGGTCGGATAGAGGTCGGACCAATCAGGGTTCATGTCTTCGATGAGGCGTATCTTCCAATCTCGCCGCCATTTCTTGAGGGCCTTCTCGCGCGCGATAGCTTCGTCGATCCGGTCATATTCCTCATACCAAACAAGTCGATGGACTTTGTACTTCGTTGTAAATGAAAGTCCGCCGCCCGCTTTGTGTTCGGCTACTCGGCGCGACAGACTGTTGGTGACGCCGACGTAAAGCGTGCCATATCGACGGCTCGCCAGAAGATAGCCATGAAATGCCATATCGTAATGATATTGCAAAAAATCGGGTCTGCTACAACCCTCGGCGTGTATGGGTTCCGGGTTCCGCTTCGCGGCCCCGGAATGACGTTCGGCGGGATTCAGACGCCCCCCACCTTCGGCACCCCGTTCGTCCGCAGCAATCCGCGATCCGGCTTTGAGGCCACCTCGCCCTGGTCGCGGAAGCGGTTGACGATGGGGTAGCGGCGGTCGCGGCCGAAATTCTTGCGGGTGACTTTGACCCCCGGCGCCGATTGGCGGCGCTTGTACTCGGCGATGTAGAGCAGGCGCTCGACCTTCTTGACGGTTTCGAGATCGTGACCCTTCGCCACGATGTCGGAAACCCGCAGCTCATCCTCGACGAGCCCACGCAGGATGTCGTCCAGCACGTCGTAGGGCGGCAGCGAATCCTGGTCCTTCTGGTCCTCGCGCAATTCGGCGGTTGGCGCCTTCGAGAGGATGTTTTCCGGAATCACGGCCCCATCGGGTCCGAGCGCGCCGTCCGGTTTCCAGCGGTTGCGCAGGGCGGAAAGGCGGTAGACCTCCATCTTGTAGAGATCCTTGATGGGATTGAAGCCGCCATTCATGTCACCGTAGAGGGTGGCGTAGCCCACCGACATCTCGGATTTGTTGCCGGTCGTCACCACCATCGAGCCGAACTTGTTGGAGATCGACATCAGAATGGTGCCGCGCGCGCGGCTCTGCAGGTTTTCCTCGGTGATGTCGCGGGGCCGGCCTTCGAAAAGCGGCCGGAGAAGTTCCTCGAAACCCTCGACCGCCGGGGCGATCGGCAGCGTATCGTAGCGCACTCCCAGCGCCTCGGCGCAGGCCTTCGCATCCTTGAAGGAATCGGCCGCCGTATATCGATAGGGCAGCATCAGGCAATGGACCCGATCCGCCCCGAGCGCATCGACCGCCATGGCGGCGCAGATCGCCGAATCGATGCCGCCCGAGAGACCCAGCACGACACCGGGAAACCGATTCTTCTCCACATAGTCGCGAAGGCCAAGGACGCAGGCGGCGTAATCCGCCTCTTCGCCCTCTTCGACCACCACCATCGGCCCGTCGATGCACGCCCAGCCGGCCTCGCCCTTCTCCCACGTGGTCAGCGCCACCGACTCGGCATAGGCGGGCATCTGCGCCACCAGCGCGCAATCGGTGTTCAGCACGAAGGAAGCGCCGTCGAAGACCAACTCGTCCTGGCCGCCGATTTCATTGAGGTAGACGAGCGGCAATCCGGTCTCCGTCACCCGCGCGGCCGCGATGTTGAAGCGCTCCTCCGTCTTGCCGCGCCAATAGGGCGAACCATTAGGCACCAGCAGCATCTCGGCGCCGGTCTCGGCGAGGCACTCGACGACGTCGCCGGTCCAGATGTCCTCGCAGATCGGAATGCCGAGACGAATGCCGCGGAAATTCACCGGGCCCGGCAGCGGCCCCGGCGCGAAGATGCGCTTTTCGTCGAATACGCCGTAATTGGGCAGGTCGACCTTGAACCGAACCGTGATGGTGCCTCCGTCGAGCAGCGCATAGGCGTTGTAGACCTCGCCCCCTTCCTGCCACGGCAATCCGATGAGCATTCCCGGACCGCCGTCAGTGGTCTCGCGGGCGAGCCGCTCGCAGGCATCGCGGCACACATCCTGAAAGGCCGGCTTGAGGACCAGATCCTCGGCCGGATAGCCGGCGAGAAAGAGCTCGGTGAACATCACGAGGTCGGCGCCCAGACGCGCCGCCTCTTGCCGCGCCGCGCGGGCCTTGGCTTCGTTGCCGGCCACGTCGCCGACGATGGGGTTCAACTGGGCGAGTGCGAGTTTGAGTGTTTGCTGGGCCATGGATCGGATTTAGCGCGTCGCCACAGGCACAGCAATCACTGGCGCGAATTCCCATGAATTCCGCTCAAATCCCGTAGCGTAACAGCCCAGCTTCCCTTACGGAGGTTTGGCCGCGATGGGCGGCTCGGAATTTCGATCGATGAAAAAGCTGCTGCTCAGTCTCGCCGTGCTGTCCCTGTTTGCGACCCCGCTTTCGGCCAAGAATTTCGCCGTCCCCGACAAGGATCCGGCCGCCACCCTCACCGTCCCGGACAACTG
>NZ_JBFUHH010000143.1:0-8177 GCF_056402495.1 Microvirga sp. P4_A5
AGGTAGTCGAGATGTGAGGGGTCGGGCATGGTGTGCGGATAACTTTCGAGAAAATGGGCCGATTGTCGGGACTGGTAGGAAGGCTGAAGCCGCTCCGCGATCCCGGTCGGCGCAAGGCAGCCCGCGGATCGCCTCCGGGAGGATGCGACCCGCGACGTTTCAACTCTGCGCCCGCGCTATTTCGGAGGCGACATATCGGCCTGGAACCATTTCATCGAGAGGTTCTTGATCGTGCCATCCGCGAGCGCTTCCTTGATCGCGCCGTCGAACTTTTCCTTCAGGGCGGCATCGTCCTTGCGCAGGCCGATGGCAACGCCACGCCCGAGCAGGCCGCCACGGAATGCCGGGCCGACCACTTTCATGCCCTCGAGCTCCTTCTTCTGGCTCGCAGCGCTGGCGGAGGCGTAATCGACGAAGATCCCATCGATCCGGCCAGCGGTCAGATCGAGATCGTGCTGCTCGGAGGTCTTGTATTCACGGATGGAAATGTCGCCCTTGAAGTGCTGCTCCAGAAACGCAAGGGCGTTCGTCGAGGTCTGGACGCCGATGGACTTGCCTTTGATGCGTTTGCGGATCTCCTCGATGGTCGCCTTTCCTTCGTCATTGAGCTCGGTGATATCGACGAGCTTGCCGGCGCTGGGAAGCCCGAGAATATCCTTGTCCGTAACGGTGGCGAAGACATGCCGGCTCGTCGCATAGGGACGCGAGAACCCGATCACCGCGAGGCGCTTATCGGTTATGTTCATGCCGCTCATCACCGCATCATGCTTTCCGGCCTGGAGCGCCGGAATGATTCCCGCCCAGTCCTGGCCCACGATTGTGCAGGTGATCTGCGCGCGGCGGCAGAGATCCTGAGCGATCTCGACGTCGAAGCCCGCAAGCTTGCCGCCTGCTTCGGTGTGATTCCAGGGAGGGAACGCCCCCTCGGTCGCGATCGTGACAGGCTTGGCCTGCTGCGCCAGCGCCGCCTGACTGAAGAGGAAGGCAGCAGCGATAGGCATGCAGAGACGGCCGATTTTCGAGAAACGCATAAAGTCCTCCTGACGACAGGCAGCGATGTTGAGGGTTTGTCGGGCCATGCCCGCGAGATCAATTCCGGGATGCCAACATGTCCCGGTACTGCTCTCGCAGAACATTCTTCTGCACCTTACCCATGGTGTTGCGCGGCAACTCGGGCACGATGATGATTTTCTTGGGCTGCTTGAATTTGGCAAGATTGCCGCGAATCTGAGCTAGAATCGCGGCTTCGCTCAATGCGGCTCCCGGCTGCGGTACTACGACCGCCATGACTCCCTCGCCGAAATCCGGATGCGGCACGCCGATGACGGCGGTTTCCGAGACGCCTTCGATGGCGTCGATCGCAAGCTCGATCTCCTTCGGGTAGACATTGAAGCCTCCGGTGATGATGAGGTCCTTGCTGCGACCGACGATGTGAAGATAGCCTCGCTCGTCGATGCGCCCGATATCGCCGGTTACGAAGAAACCATCGGCGCGAAATTCCTGCGCGGTCTTTTCCGGCATACGCCAGTAGCCCTTGAACACGTTCGGTCCGCGAACTTCCACAACGCCGATTTCGCCCTGCCCCACGACCGCGCCTGTATCGGGTTGAGCCACGCGGATTTCGACATCCGGCAGCGGAAAGCCGACCGTTCCGGCAATGCGGTCGCCCCCATACGGATTGGACGTGATCATTCCGGTCTCCGTCATTCCGTAGCGCTCGAGGATCGCATGGCTGGTGCGCGCCGAAAACTCCTCGTGGGTGGATGCAAGCAACGGAGCCGAGCCGGAGATGAAGAGGCGAATGGACGATGTCGTCTTCCGGTCGAAGGCCGGGTGAGCGAGAAGCCGGGTGTAGAATGTCGGCACTCCCATCATGGCGCTGGCGCGCGGCAGGAGTGCAATGACTTCGTCGGCGTCGAATTTCGCCAGATAGATCATCGAGGCACGCGCACGCAGGATGACGTTGGTGGCAACGAAGAGGCCGTGCGTGTGATAGATCGGCAGCGCATGCAGCAGCACGTCGTCAGCCGTGAACTGCCAGATTTTGGTGAGCGCCAAAGCATTCGACAGTAGATTGCCTTGCGTGAGCATGGCCCCTTTCGAGCGGCCCGTCGTCCCCGACGTGTATAGGATTGCCGCGAGATCGTCTGACCTCGACGGGTGGTCGCTGAAGGTATCGGGCAGGGTTGAGGCGAGCTCGGCGAGGGTTCCCCTGCCCTCCGCATCGAGCGTCTCGATGCGGCTTCCGGCGCTCTCGGCGAACGGCGCGAGGTGGGCAGCCTGTGCGGGGTCGCAGACAACGAGGCTCGGCTCCGCATCGGCAATGAAATACTGCATTTCGGAGGCCGTATAGGCTGTGTTCAACGGAACGTAGACGGCTCCCATACGCATGCACGCGACATACAGGGCGAGCGCCTCGACCGACTTTTCGGCCTGTACGGCGACGCGATTTCCAGGGTCGACTCCCCGCGCCGAAACCGCATGCGCGATGCGCGCGGAGAGCCGGTCGAAGTCGCCGTAGGTCACGGGAGGGAGGCCAGGCCGTTCAAGGAACACCTTGTCGGGAGCGGCGAAGGCTGCCCGCGCGAGATTGGACAACGTCTGAACCATAACGTTCCTCTGAACCGGGGCCCTCCCCACTCGGAGGCCGGACTTTTGTAGTGCCTAACAATCGTTAGGATGTCCGACAAAAACATAGGCGTGACGTACCGTCAACGAAGATTACAAGTGGTTATGGTCAATCTTGCCTGACAAATAGCGGTTTGTTAAGGTGACGTCCATGACGAAATCCGCAACCGGCCCGACGACTCCGCCGACAGACCGGCCGCCCGGCCGCCGCCGCAATTTGACCGAGCAGGTCTTTGGCCACATCGCCTCGCGGATCAGCGAGGGCGAACTCCCGCTCGGGCACCRGCTGCCGACCGAGTTCGAACTCGCCAGGACGATGGGCGTGAGCCGCGCCGTGGTGAGAGAAGCAATCTCGCGGCTGAAGCAGGACGGTCTTGTCGAAACGCGTCAGGGCAGCGGCGCTTTCGTGACGAGCACGCGTCCGGCGGGATCCTTTCGCTTCAATCGCGAGGAGCTTGATGGCGATCGGGGGCAACTCGCGCAGGTGTTCGAGCTGCGGCTGAGTCTTGAAGGAGACGCCGCCGGGTATGCGGCCGCCCGGCGGAGCGACGCAGATCTTGCGCAGATCGCGGATGGTCTCGCGGCCATTGCCGCCGACATGCGGAAGGGGAAGGACGGCATCGACGCGGATTTCGCGTTTCATGGGGCGATCGCCAAAGCCACCGGCAACGCGTTCATTCTGCGGCTGGTCGATCTCCTCGGCGTTCAATTGAAGGAATCGATCAGGGTCGCGCGGATCAATTCATCGTCCTATCGCGGCAGACCAGAAGCGGTGCTCGCGGAGCACACGGAGATCTATGAGGCAATCGTGGAAAAACGCATCGATGCAGCTCGCGGGGCCGCGCGGCGCCACGTCATGAATGCCGCCAGGCGGCTCGATCTCTCCATCGGCATTTGAGTGAACCTGCTTCCATCATCCAACATATTGTCAGGACATCATGGCAACCTACACCCTCGGCAGCCGGCACCCTCTTCTGCCGACCAACGGCCGGTTCTGGATTGCTCCCGGCTCCGCAGTGATTGGCGACGTCGCATTGGAGGAGGACGCCAGCGTCTGGTTCGGCACCGTCATCAGGGGCGATAACGAGCGGATCGCCATCGGCACGCGGACAAACATTCAGGATGGCGCAGTGTTGCATTCCGACGCGGGATCGCCCCTCACCATCGGCGCTTCGTGCACCGTGGGCCATCGCGCGATCCTCCACGGTTGCACCGTCGGCGACTTCGTCTTGGTGGGGATGGGCGCAACCGTGCTGAACGATGCCGTGATCGGGACGAATTCAATCATCGGCGCCAACGCGCTCGTCACACAGGGCAAGCACTTCGCGCCAAACTCGCTGATCGTCGGGTCGCCCGCCAAGGCGGTGCGGCAGCTGACCGATGAGGAAATCGCCGCCATCGCGGAGACGGCGGACGAATATGTGGCGAACTATCGGCGGTTCGCCGCCGAACTGGCCTGAGCGCCGGCAAGCCTGAGCGCGAGCTCACGGTAACGATCAGCGATGGCGTCAACTCCCAAGCGGCCGTCGGCGCGGTACCAGCTGATCACCCCGTCGCAGATCGAAATGATCGCGAAGGCCGTAACTGTGACGTCGCCGATGGCGAAGACCCTCGCCTGGACACCCGAGCGGAGGATGCGGCGAACATTCTCGGTATGGCTACGCTGCAGCTCCCGCATCCGGTCTCGTTGTTGATCGGATAGGGCTTGAACCAGAGGCCCCATTCCAAGAAATGTGCGGTCGTAGACGCGCGCGTATTCGATTTTTTCGATCTGAAAGCGCACATGCGCGCGCACCAGGGCTTCCAGCTGCCGGACCGGGTCGGCCCCAGCCTCCGCGACGGCTGCCGCCATGGCGCTGAGAAAATCCCTCTGGTTATCCTCGAGCACGGCAAAGAGCAGAGCTGCCTTCGAGGGGAAGTGATGATACAGGCTCGGCGCGCTCATGCCGAGTTCCTGCGCCAGAAGCCGCATGCTCATGCACTTGTAGCCGCGCTCGCCGAGAAGCAGCGTCGCGGCGCGCACGATGTCCTGTCGGYTGGTCGCGATCTCGGGCGTGAAAGCCATGCTCATGCCTCTTACTGCACGAGTCCGCGCCGGACTTCCAGCCCACCCGGGGGGGGCCTCCCCGACCTAGAGATCGTGAGCGGTACTGCCGAGAATGTCTTCGACGCACCGCGCAAAGTGCAGCAGCCGGGCATCTTCCTTCACGAACCCGACAAGCTGGAACCCCAGCGGAAGGCCCGCTGCGCTGCGCGAAACCGGAAGCGTGATGGAGGGATTGTGCAGAAGGGACCAGATCCTGATAAAAGCCGAGCTTCCCGTGCTGCTGGCGACGGGTGCCTCTCCAAGGGTCGACGGCATGGCGACGACATCGATGTCGCGCGCCAGATCGTAGAAAGCCCGCCGGCAGGCATCCGCCTCGTCGAGCGCGCGGGAATAATCGGCGTCGGTGTAAGTTTCTCCCAACGCCAGATAGGCGAGCAGGTCCGCGTCGCACTTCTCCGCGTGATCCCGCTTGATCGCCGCATATTCGCGCGCGAGATCATAGGCCATGATGACGTCCTGCGCGTCGCCCATCTTCTCGAACAAGGCCGGCATCGCCGGTGTGGTGATGCGGGCACCGGCTGCGGACAGCTTCGCGATATTCTCCTCGAAGACAGCCATGGCGGCGGGATCGGCATTCTCCCAATCCTTGGTGCGCCATACGCCCACGCGGATGTCGCGCGTGAGCGGCTTAACGGCGTCGAAGCGCGGATCCTGCGTGAACCCACGCATGAACAAGGTCGCGTCCTCGACGGAGCGGCAAATCGGTCCGATCACGTCAAGAGGGCGCGAATAGGTGCGAATGCCCACATACGGGATCGCATCGAGCGTCGGCTTGAAACCGACGGCGCCGCAGAACGCGGAAGGGCGGAGGATGGACCCGGCGGTCTGCGTGCCGATGGAGATCGGCGTCATGAAATCCGCAACGGCTGCCGCCGATCCGGCCGACGAGGCCGCCGGCGTGCGCGTCAGGTCGTGCGGATTGCGCGCAGGCCCCGGCAGCATGATCGCATGCCGTGAAACCGTATTCTTGCCGAGGATGGTGAACCCGAGGGCGCGCGCCATGGTGACGACGGGTGCGTCGGCTGTGGGTTGGCGCCCTGGGAAAATCTCGGGGTCCCCGAGTTCCGTCGGCATATCGGCGGTGTCGATCGTGTCCTTCAAACCGAGCGGCACGCCATCGAACAAGTGGCGGCGGCCATTTCGGTCCGATTGCCGCGCATGTTCCAGAGAGGCTTTCGCGTCCACATGCACCCAGGCTTTAACATCGGCGTTGCGGGCCTCGATCCGTTCGAGACACGCCTCCGTCCAGGCTACGCTCGTCAGTGCGCCCTGCTCGATCTCGCGCAGACCTTGAGCCGCGGTGAGTGTGGCGATGCGCGACGCCTGCGGGCGTTTCGCAGGTGCGGCGGAACGAGAACGATCGGACGAGTCCATGACGAGAATTCCTGCTCAGACGGGATGGTGCGAAGGATTGGAGGCGGACGGGGCGTGACCCCGTCCGATATAGACGTCGCTCATTTCCTCGTTGGCGAGGAGATTGGCCCCCGTATCCGCGAGCACGATCCGCCCCGAATCCAGGATGTAGCCGCGATCGCTGAAGGCGAGTGCCTGCCGCGCGCGCTGCTCGACCATGAGCACCGCGACGTCGATCGTCCGCAGCCGCTTGACCTCCATGAAGACCTGGTCGGTCAAGGCCGGCGACAGGGCGGCGGACGGCTCGTCCAGCAGGACGAGGCGCGGTGACGACATCAGTGCGCGAGCAAACGCGAGCTGCTGCCGCTCACCGCCCGAAAGGTTTTCCGCATAGGCGCCACGTCGGCCGGCAAGTGCGGGAAACAGATCGAACATCTCGCGAATGCGAGCCTGCTTGTTTGCCGCGTGCTCGACGACCTGGAGATTTTCCAGAACGGTCAGCGCCCCGAAGACGTTTCGCACCTGCGGCACGTACGAAATGCCAACCCGGATGCGGTCCTCGATGGGCAGAGCCAGCAGATCGGTGCCGTCGAAGACGATCGATCCCGAAATGCGGGGCAGAATGCCCATGGCGGCCTTGATGAGTGTGGACTTTCCGGCGCCGTTCGTCCCTGCGATGGTGACGATCTCCTGTGGTTCGACATGCATGTCGATGCCCGAGATGATGTCCACCTCCCCGTAGCCGCCGGATACCTGCCTGATCTCGAGCAGACTCATATCACGCCCCCCATATAGGCTTCGCGCACGCCCGGATCGGCGAGCACGGCGTCCGGCGTTCCGTGCGCGATGACCCGGCCCCGATCCATGGCGTAGAGACGCGGCACGATGCGGGCGAGCTCCGCGAGATTGTGCTCGATGATCAGAACCGCCATGCCGCGCTGGTTGAGTTCAACCACGCGCTCGCACAATTGCTCGATCAGCACCGGGTTGACGCCCGCGAAAGGCTCATCGAGCATGATGCATTTGGGTTCGAGCATGAGGAGACGCCCAAGCTCCAGCAGCTTTTTCTGACCGCCCGAGAGCTTGCCGGCCAGCTCTCCTTCAACCCGCCGCAGGTTCAAGAAGTCCATGACGGCGCAGACCTTCGCGGTCAGCCGCTCTTCCTCCCGGCGGATCTTGCCGCGGGCGAACACAAGCGCGCCGAGTTTCTCGCCCTCCTGATCCGGAGCTGCGGTCATCAGGTTGTCGAACACCGTCAGATTGCTGAATTCCCGCGGAACCTGGAACGTCCGCGCGAGGCCGCGCCGCACCCGGCGATGGACCGCCAGATTCGTAATATCCTCGTCGGCGAAGCGAACGCGACCCGAGCTTGCGGGAATATAGCCCGTCGCGACCGAGAATAGCGTGCTCTTGCCGGCACCGTTGGTGCCGATGAGCCCGACGAGTTCTCCCTTCTCGACCTTCAGGTCGACGTCGTCCAGCGCCCGGAAGCCGCCGAACCGCGCGGTGATGTTCTCGACAGAAAGAAGCGCCATCTATCGGCTCCTTTTCGATGAACTGCCGAACAGTCCCTGTGGGCGATAAAGGATGACGCAGATGAGTGCGATACCGATGATCCAGATGCGCAAGCTCGCCATCTGCACCTCGGAGACGCCGCCGACCACATCCCGGATGAAGCGTGACCCCTCAAGGAAACCGACAAGCAGCACCGTGCCCATCACCACCCCGCGAAGCGAGCCGACGCCGCCGAGCACAAGCGCGATCCAGATGTAGAAGGTGATCAGCGGAACATACTGCTCGGGGCTGATGAAGGTAAGGTAATGCGCCTGCAATCCGCCTGCCAGCCCGGCGATTCCCGCGCCGAGCATCAGCGACCGCGTCTTGAACTGCGCCGGGTTCTTGCCGAGCGCCCGCACCGCAACCTCGTTGTCGCGGATCGCCTCGATGACACGGCCGAACGGGCTTTTGATGATGTGGTGGATGAGGAAGAACACGCCGACGCACACGATAGCCAGAAGAATGAGGATCAGCAGGTCGGTGCGCTGCGGCTCTACCCAGCCGGCAAAGAGGCGCGGAATGCCGGGGAGCC
>NZ_JBFUHH010000144.1:0-7957 GCF_056402495.1 Microvirga sp. P4_A5
ATCCATCACGTCGCGGAGGATGCGGGCCGGAAGATGCCGGGACATGATCGTGCTTTCATCCTCGAGAATGAAGATACGCTCCAACAGGTTTTCGAGTTCGCGAACATTCCCGGGCCATCGATAGCGTCGGAAGATATCAACGACGTCAGGCTCCAATCCGCGAATGACCCGGCCGTAGCGGCTGCTCAGGCGCCGCAGGAAATGGTCGGTCAGAACGAAGATGTCGTCGCCGCGCTCCCGCAGCGGCGGCGCGTTGATGGCAACGATCTGCAGGCGGTAATAGAGGTCCTCCCGAAAGCGGCCGGCATTGACCTCGGAGAGCAGGATGCGGTTCGTTGCGGCGATGAATCGCACGTCCACTTCAACTGGTTCGATGGCGCCGACCCGGCGCAGGCGCTGGGTGTCCAGCACCGTCAAGAGTTTCGCCTGCATGACAAGATTCATATCGCGAATCTCGTCCAGAAAGACAGACCCGCCATTGGCCGTCTCGATAAGGCCCGGCTTGCGGGCGATGGCGCCGGTGAACGCACCCTTCTCATGCCCGAACAATTCAGACTCGAGGAGTTGATCCGGAATGGCGGCACAATTGACATCGATGAATTGTTGCGAGGCTCGCGGGGATTGCTGGTGCACCAGCCGCGCCACAAGGCCCTTCCCGGTGCCGGTCTCGCCATAGATGAGCACGGCGCGGGCAGCACTTCTCGCCACCCGTTCGATGAGCCGCCTGACCTCAACGATCGAGCTATGTTCGCCAGTCAGACCTGCTTCGTACGCCACGCTGTTAAATCCCGGCTATGGCCGGCAATCGAAGGAACTCCACTTGCCGGCACAGGGTTTGCCGGCTGAAAAATAGAGGCGAAGCTTCGCGGGTGCAAATATGGCGCACGAGATGGTAAGGGAATCGCCGTCTTCCCCATGGCGGCACAGCGCTTCCTGATCGTCCTTCCGGTGGGAGCCCATGATCTCGGCTGCCTCATCGAGGGTTGGGGATCCGCTCCGCTCGGCAAGCCATGATTGCAATCGCGCGTGACGACCTTTCGTGCTGGCCACTGCCCTCTCCTCGTCTGGGGCGATCCAGAACGGGGCGCATTCCGGCGTCAGGAAGTGATTGGTTCTCATCGCGTATGTCCCGCCGGATTCCGCCGACCAGGCGCTGTGCCCGAGTTCGACCGCCGCGCAGGCGCCTGTCGCATCCCCCAAAATGAGGGTCCCTCCGCCTGCGTGCGGGACTTCCGAGATCATCTGAAGGGCCTCGCTCACGCTGCGGCATTGCCACAATAGGCGGGTCATTAGAAAATACCTGAGCAGGCCCGGTCCGTGGTCGCGCGTCGAAACCTGCGTGTCCACAAGCGCAAGGCCATGGGTGTTCATCCCGCTGGAAAACGCGCCCGGACTTCCGAGACTGCCGACGCACAAGATGGCCTCTCCGGGCCTGTGCGGGTCGTGATGCAGGAAGACCCGTTGCAGGCGGACATGCTCACCGCGATAATCACGATTTTTTACCACCAACGGTCCGATCGGCCCTTGTGTGCCCCAACTCCACGCCGAGCACCCGTCGACTGCAAAATCGGCAAGGACGCCGAGATGAAGATAAGCGAGAACGGAGTCGAACGGCCGCCTGAACCCGTCGGCGATGCCGGCGATCTCCGCCTCGCCCTCGGGGTCGACGGCTTTGAGCAGTTCCCGTTGCTGATCGAGATAACGCCGGCTCTTTGGCTGTTCGAGCAGGGTCGCGCCGGCCGTCAATCGAGTGTCGAGGGCGCTTTGCACCGCCGGGATGAGATCCTCCGCGCAGGCCGCCTGGGCGCGGCCGCGGTCATAGGCATCCCCATAAAGATGAACCGGGGCCGCGGGGTGAATGTCCATCATGGAACCTCGATCAGGTGACAGGCAGCCGAGCGCTCGCCCTGAAGGGGGCGCAGAACAGGTGTTTCGACGCGGCAGCGATCGAATGTGAAGGGGCAGCGGGAATGGAACTTGCAACCCTTCGGCGGCGATAGGGGTGAGGGCAGATCGCCGGTCAGTTTCACCCGCTCTCGCCTCGGCCCAGCGTCTATCTGCGGCACGGCTGACAGAAGCGCCTTTGTGTAGGGATGCCGCGGGGACCGCAGCAATTCCCGGGTCGGGCCCATCTCGACGATATCGCCCAGATACATCACGGCGATGCGGTCGCTGACGTGACCGATCACGCCGATATCGTGCGAAATGAATAGATATGTCAGACCGAGCTCGCGCTTGAGAGAACCCAGCAGTGCGAGGATTTGCGCCTGGACGGACACGTCGAGCGCCGAGACCGGTTCGTCACAGACCACGAAGCTCGGGTTGAGGATAAGCGCTCTCGCGATACCGATGCGCTGGCGTTGGCCGCCGGAGAACTGATGGGGGAAGCGACCGAGATGGGCGCTCTTCAAACCGACGCTCTCGATCATCGCCACGACGCGGTCGCGGATATCCGCTCGCCGTGCAATTCCCTGGATCGCAATCGGCAGACCGACAATGTCCAGAACCGACTTGCGTGGGTTGAGCGAGGCGTAGGGGTCCTGGAAGATGATTTGCATCCGTCGACGCAGCGTCGTCATCTCCCGATAGGCTAGCTTCGTAACGTCTGTGCCGTCGAAGATGATTCTTCCGGAGGTCGGTTCATGCAGCCGAAGAACGGTGCGGGCGAGGGTCGACTTGCCGCAGCCGGACTCGCCGATGAGGCCCAGCGTCTCGCCGGCCTTGATCGAAAAGCTCACCTTGTCGACGGCTCTCAGATTGAGTGCTGGCTGGCGCGCGAGACGCTGCATCAGGCTCGTATTGAGATGGTAGGTCTTTTCGAGATTCGTCACCTCGAGGAGGGGGCCCTGATGCTTCGCGATCATTGCAGAATTTCCTTCGCGCGGATGCACCGCACGAGATGGTCGGGCCCTACCGTTTCCATTGGAATGTCGGTCCGGCATTGGGGCGTGCGGAATTCGCAGCGCTCATAGAAGCGGCAGATTCCGCCAAGGCCGATGAGTTCCGGAACCTGTCCCTCGATCGGTTTAATCGGCGCATCAAGATCCGAAAGACGTGGGATCAGGCCAATCAGCCCTTTTGTGTAGGGGTGGCGAGGACGGTCGATCAACTCGCGGGTCGCACCCGTCTCGACGATCTGGCCCGCATACATCACCGCGACACGATCCGTATGCTCGGCTACCACACCGAGATCGTGCGTGATGAGCGCGACGCTCATGCCCAGTTCGAGTCTGAGATCGCTGATGAGGTCCAACACCTGCGCCTGGATGGTCACATCGAGGGCGGTCGTCGGTTCGTCGGCGATCAGCAGTTTCGGGCGACAAGACAGCGCAATGGCGATCATGATTCGCTGGCGCATCCCGCCGGAGAATTGATGCGGGTAATCATCTACGCGCTTTTCCGGGGCGGGTATTCCGACAAGACGGAGCATTTCGACTGCCCGTTCGCGGGCCACATCCCGGCGCCCGCTGCGCGGCAGATCGGCCGCGTGCGCCAGGATAACCTCCTCGATCTGTTCCGCGACGGTCAGTGCCGGATTGAGGGCCGTCAGCGCGTCCTGCATCGTCATGGCGATGTCGCGTCCGCGCAGACCCCGCCATCCTTCGTCGCTCAGGGTCCGAAGGTCGACGCCGCCGAACAGGATGGAGCCTCCCGCGACGAAACCCGGAGAGCGCACTAAGCCTATCACGCTTGCGAAGGTCACGCTTTTGCCGGATCCGCTTTCGCCCACGATGCCGAGGCATTCGCCGGGATAGACGTCGAGGTCGACTCCGTCGACGGCCGTCACGAGACCTGCGCGGGTTGGAAAGCAGGTCTTGAGACCCCGGATCGAGAGGAGGGGCGCGGACATCTCAGTCGCTGAACTTCGGGTCGAATGCATCACGAAGGCCCTGACTGGCGACATTGATCGAGAGAACGAGGAGGAGGATGGCGATGCCCGGGAAGGTGCAGACCCACCACGCGTCGAGAATGAACGCGCGCCCGTCCGCCACCATCGAACCCCACGACGCCGTCGGCGGCTGCACGCCAAGCCCGAGAAACGAGAGGCTCGCCTCCAGAATAATAACGTGCGCCATGCGGATGGTCGACACGACGATCACCGGCGAAAGAATGTTGGGAAGGATCTCACGGAACATGATGTGAAGCCGCGACGCACCGACAGCGCGGGCGGCCTCCACGTATTCCATTTCGCGGGCGGCCAGCACCTCGCCGCGCACCACCCGCGCCGGAACGACCCATTCCTTGTAGACCAGCGCCAGAATGATGTTCTCGAGCCCGGGACCCATCATGGCCATCAGCGCGATGGCGAAGATGAGGTAGGGAAAGCCGAGAAGGATGTCGATGACGCGCGAGATGCCGATATCGATCCAGCCGCGCATGTAGCCTGCCGCAAGCCCCAGCACGGTCCCGACGACCGTCGCAATCAGCACTACTGCAACGCCGATGGTGATGGACACCCGCGAGCCGTAGATAATCCGCGAGAGAATGTCGCGACCCAACGCATCGCAGCCGAGGACGAAGCTCCATTCGCCGCCATCCATCCAGGCGGGGGGTTGAAGCCGCCGCAGAAGATCGCTCTCGTAGGGATCGTGCGKGGCAAGCCATGGCGCCAGCAGCGCCATGAGCACGAAGGCAACGACGACGATTCCTGCCGTGGTCGAAAACCGGTCCGCGACGAAGCGCTGCAGGCTCTGCCAGGTTGGCGATTCAATCCGTTCGGCCGCGAGGGCGGAAACCTCCACTGCGGCACTCATAGCCTGACCCTGGGGTTGAGCATGGTGTAGAGAAGGTCGGCGAAGAAGTTCAGCATCACGTAGGTCACTGCATAGAAAAGCACCGCCGCCTGCACGAGCGGGTAGTTGCGCACGAAGATGCTCTCGACGACGAGCCGGCCGAGACCCGGCCAGCCGAACACAGTTTCCACAACCATGTTGCCTCCGAGAAGCGACCCGGTCTCGATGGCGGCGACCGTCACGGTGGGTACCAGCGCGTTCTTGAGGGCGTGCCGCCACAGAACCCGCCGGCGCGAGAGGCCCTTGGCCTGAGCAAACACGATGTAATCCGATCGCAACACCTCGAGCATCGCGGCCCGCTGGACGCGGGTCAGAACGGCTGCCATGGGCAGCGCGAGAGTGAGCGCCGGCAGGATCAGGTGAGACAGGGCATCGGCGAAACAATCGGGGCGGCCGCGCAATAGGCTGTCGATGGTCATGAGCCGGGTAAGCGGCGCCACTTCGCACGCATAGTCCATCCGGCCGGCCACCGGCAGCACCTGCATGTGGACGGCGAAAAGGATAATCAGGATGATGCCGAACCAGAAGCCCGGCAAGGAAATCCCGAACAGCGAACCCACGGCCGCTAGCCGGTCGATCAGCTTGTTCTTGTGGACGGCCGCCGCGACGCCGAGCGGGATTGAAATCGCGATCGCCAGAAGAAGAGCCGCCAGCGTCAGCTCGATGGTTGCCGGAAGTCGCTCCGCAATGACCTCGACGACAGGTCGGCGGTGGAAGAAGCTCAGGCCGAAATCACCCGTCAGCGCGTTGCTGAGGAAGACCCCGAAACGCTCCAGCGCCGGCCGGTCGAGCCCCATATCGTGGCGCATGGCTTGGACCTGCTCGGGAGTCACCTGCTGACCGGACAGCATGATTTCGACGGGGTCACCCGGCGTGAGCGCCATCATCACGAAGACGATGACGCTGACGCCGAGGAGGACGGGCACGAGCTGGGCGATACGACCGACGAGCGCCAACGGGTTCATCAAGCTGTCTCCACTGAGCGGTCGTCGCGGTGACGAGTCACTTTACGCAGGCATCGTGAAGGTTGACCCGGCTGTCGGCGCTGGGCTCCCAGCCGCTGACGCGTTTCGAGACGCCATAGATATCCTGTGGCAGCCACATGAAGATCCAGGGGGCATCCTTGTTCACGATCGCCTGGGCCTGCTTGTAGAGTTCCGCGCGCTTGGCCTGGTCTAGCTCCACGTTGGCGGCATCCAGCAGCATATCCACTTCCTTGTTGGAATAGTACGCCCTGTTGCCGCGGCCGCCCGTGCGAAGGGTGGGAACGAAGATATCCGCCGGATCGAGGGATCCGTTGCCCCACGAGGTGAACCACATGTCTCCGGTCTTCTCGCCAGCGGGGGCCCACTTGGACTGCAACGTCGAGCTTTCGCCGACATTCACCTGGGCGCGGATGCCGGCCTTCGTCAGCATCGCCGCCACGGCGCCTACCACATCCTTGAACGGGCCTTCCGTGTCGAAGGTGACGTCGACCCCGTTCGGATAACCCGCCTCGGCAAGTAGCTTCTTGGCGCCTTCGACATCGAACGGATAGGCAGGAAGATCGGGGTTGAAGCCGAACGCATCCGGACTCATCACGCCGTTGAGCGGCGCTGCGGTTCCCAGCAGCACCTTGTCGATGATGAGCGCCTTATTGATGGCCATGTTGGCGGCCTTGCGCACGCGCGGATCGTCAAACGGCTTTTTTGTATTGTTGAGCGCGACGAAGAAGGTTCGCGTGCCGTTAACCTTCATCACCTTCGTGTTGGCGTTCGATTCCACCTTCTTGATATCGTAGGGCGGCAGCTCGTTGATGATCTCAACTTCGCCCGCGAGAAGGGCGGCGACGCGCGAGGCGTTTTCGGGAATGACCCTGAAGATGACCCGCTCGACGCAAGCCTTGCCGACGGGAGCAATATCCGTCGCGCCTCCATAGTAACCGTCATGGCGTTGCAGGATTACCGTGTCGCCCTTGCGCCATTCCACGAGCTTGAAGGGCCCGGTACCGTTGGTCTGCGTCGCCAGCGCCTGCGATCCCACCTTTTCGGTGAAGGCCTTGCTGACGACTTCCTGAACCGGCAACATGGCCGGCAGGATCGGCCAGGGCTCGGACAGCGTGAAACGCACTGTTCGGTCATCGACCTTCGCGATCGACTTGACCGGTCCGACGAGATCTTTCCGCGGGCTGGTCTGCCCGCCCAATGCGCCGTCCTTGGTCAGGCGTTCGAACGTGAAGACGACATCGTCCGCGGTCATGGGAGAGCCGTCGTGGAAGATGACCCCCTGACGGATCTTGAAATCGTAGGTGACCGGGTCGACCTGCGTCCAGGCCTCAGCGAGTTCAGGTACGACTTTCATCTTCGCGTCCCGCGTTAGCAGGCCGTCATAGATGTTGCGGATGATGGTTTCGGTTTCGCGGTTGCGGTGATTGCCGGGATCGAGAGTCAGCGCATCGAGCGTAAAGCCCACCCTAAGCTCGCTTGCCAGCAGGTGAGCGGGCATTGCCGCAGTGAATGTAAGTCCCGTGATAATGAGAGCCGTGCGTAGCATTTATCCCTCCAGGTCCGCGAGCGACGTTACCCGCCATGTGAGTACGCGGTCACAAAGACGGTAGCAAAAAGAGTGCCACAGCGACTTTTCAGGAATCCCTTAATCACATCAGTCCAATCGTAGGCCTCGGTGTCACCACGGCACGATCGTTGGCGTGAGAATCCCGCATCATGCGCAGATTGCGCGCGCATCGCCTGCGAACCAGGGCCTCCGCCTCCGCGAGGTCCTCCGGCGTGTTGACGTTGAAGAAGGGGCCGAACGGCACGGTCGACCATTTCGGCGAGTGCGAYGCCTTGCCGGGCAGCCCAGCTTTCAACCTTCCGTACGCCTTCGACCACGAGGCCGTGGCGCAGATCCTGGCGTAGACTCACGGCCCAGAGCCGTTTGGGGTAAGTCCGATCGCCAGATACGGCCTGACCGCCCGCACGCTCCCCGACCGTGAGAAGTTCCTAGGTGGCGTGCACCGGCGCTCATTGCGAGCCGGATCAGAGCGGCTGCATCGAAAGTTGCAGGTCCTTGTCGAGTGGGAAGATCGGCCTCAAGACATTGGCGTAAGGTAGCTTGGTTAGATCAGGCGTGCAAAGCGCGCCACTATCGCAAACGATGACTTCACCCGCGATGGGCTCGAATGC
>NZ_JBFUHH010000145.1:0-7841 GCF_056402495.1 Microvirga sp. P4_A5
GCGCCGTGATGGTGAGCACGCCATCCATGGAAACCGAGCTCGCATCCCGTGGCTTCAACAATATCATGCGCTGGACCCGTGGCGTCGACACGGCGCTTTTCCGGCCCAGTCCCGAGCGGCGCATCGACGCGTCACGGCCCGTGTTCCTGTTCGTCGGCCGCGTCGCGGTGGAGAAAAATATCGAGGCATTTCTCAGCCTCGACCTGCCGGGCAGTAAGCTTGTGGTGGGCGAGGGGCCCGCGCGCGCCATTCTCGAACAGAGATACCCTGAAGCGCGATTCCTTGGCGTCCAATCCGGCGAGGCGCTGGCGCGGATCTACGCGGGCGCGGACGTGTTCGTGTTTCCGAGCCTCACCGATACGTTCGGCATCGTGCTTCTCGAAGCGCTGGCTTCAGGCCTTCCCATCGCGGCGTTTCCGGTGACTGGGCCCGCGGATGTGGTGGGATCGTCGGGTTGCGGAATCCTCAGCAACGATCTTCGCCAGGCGGCCCTCGCAGCGTTGGAAATTCCTCGGGAGCGTTGCCGTCTTTATGGCGAATCCTTTACCTGGGCGGAAAGCGCGCGCCAGTTCTTCGCCAATATCCAGGCTGCCTGCGATGGAGCGGCCTTTACATCAGAAACGAAGGGTGGGCCGGTATCGTCTCTGTCGGCTGTGTAGGTTCGTCTCCCGGGGGCTCAGGGTCGCAAACGGCGATCATTGCCTGAAGTCGCGATTCCAGCCGGCGCAGGTTTTTGAGGATGGCAGCGATGCGTTGCATCCCGGCCGCGTCCGCTTGGCTCAGCGGGACGTCCGGATGCAAGGGCTCAAGGCCGATTCGGTCTGCCGGCGGCAACAGGGCGACCTCGCGCTTCGTCTCGGCGAGGCTCGTCGCGACGCTCCTCAGGCTGTCGTGCAGGTGGTCCATCACCCGCACGGCGCGACCGGGCAGGGTGTCGTCCTGTAAACGCGCGATGGCGGTCAGGACCGTTTCGGTGTCGGCGTGGCGGTTGCGGCGGGCAAATTCGCGCAGGAACCATCGGCCCCGCGAAGTCTCCATCACAGCCGCTTCGATGGCGGCGAAATCCGAATCGGAAAAATCGCGATCCCGCTCCGTGACGAACGTCTCCTCATCGGTCATGGTGGGCGTCATCGCCACAAGACTCCTGATTCCCGGAGCATGTCCCGGATAACACGGCTGGTCCGTCGATCCGGGAGGTGTCCCGCTCTCTGTCACCACTGTGTCGAAAGCCCGCAACAGCTCAACACCTTCCGTTGCGTTATCAACGCCCTTTCGCGGCCCAGGCCACGATTTTGGCGGCTCGGACGTCTTCACCAGGCTCTTTTGACGATGTCTCGTCCCAAAGCTCTCGCCCTTCGTCTCTCCGCCCTCCAGGCCGCGAGTTTTTTCGGACACGGCTTCTACCTGCCGTTCTTTCCCCTCTGGCTTCAGAGCAAGGGCCTCGATCCGGCGCTGATCGGTCTGGTGGTGGCGATCCCCATCATCGTGCGGGTCGTCGCGACCGCGCCGCTCTTGAGCCTCGCCGACAGGTCGTGCGGCGCGCGTCGGCTGCTGGTCTTCAGCCATTGTGGGCAGATGGTCGGGTTTCCGCTACTGCTGCTGGCGCAGGACAGCGTCGCGATCATCGCCCTGGTGGGGCTCGTGTCCTTTGCGCAGGCGGCCGTTATCCCAGGGAACGATCTTGTGACCACCACGGCGGTGCAGCGCCATCCCGGCCTGGATTATGGCCGTCTGCGCGGTTTTGGGTCCATCTCGTTCTTCCTCGCCAATATCGTGGGCGGCTATCTCGTGGGCGCCTTCGGGGCGAGCGTCATTCCGCTGGCGCTGACCATCATCCCTGTCCTCGGCATCTCGGCAACGCTCGCGGCCATTCCGCCGGGGATGTCGGACATTCCCGCGCCGGTGGCAAACGAGCGGCCCGCCGCGACCAGCCTTCCCAATGTCCTGTGGATCGTCATGATCGCGGCTGCGCTGACCCAAGGGAGCCATGGGGCGCTCAATGCCTTCGCGAGCATCTATTGGCAATCCGAAGGGGTGCCGGATGCCATCATTGGTTATTTTTGGGCGGCCGGCGTGATTGCCGAGATCGGCGTGTTCATGCTGCTCGGCCGGGCGGTGGGGCGCGGTTCGGGTCTCGGATTGCTCGTCATCGGTTCCGCCGCCTCGGTGATCCGGTTCACCATCATGTCGCTTCAGCCCGAGATGGCCACCACCTTTGTCCTGCAATCCATGCACGCCCTGACTTTCGGGGCCTCGCATCTGGGCGCGATGGCGGCCCTGACGGCACTGGCGCCCGCTGGCGCGAGAGGTCGGGCGCAGGGGATCTACGGCTCCCTCGCCGCCCTCACCACGGCTTCGGCGACGATCGCGAGCGGAATGATCTACCGGGAATCGGGCGCGCTGGTCTTCGCCGCCATGGCGCCCTTGGGCGCCGCGGGTCTCATCCTCACCATGGTGGCCGCGAGAAAGCTGAAAAATCAGCCCCACAGGGCGGGCTGAGGCGGGTAGACGATGCTGCCGTCATAGACCAGCGCGGGGGAACGATCCTGCGCCAGCAAGAGAGGCCCGTCGAGATCGACGAAACGGGCACGGGGCGCCAGCACCATGGCGGGAGCCATCGCCAGCGACGTGCCGACCATGCAGCCGATCATCAGCGAAAAGCCGAGCGACTGCGCCGCGTCGGCGAGTTCGAGGGCCTCCGTCAAGCCGCCGGTCTTGTCGAGCTTGATGTTGATCGCATCGTAGAGCCCGACGAGGCGCTTGAGGCTCGCGCGATCATGGACGCTCTCGTCGGCGCAGATCGGCACCGGGCGGGGGATCGTCGCCAGAAAACCGTCATTGGTCGCCGGCAAGGGCTGCTCGATCAACGAAAACCCGGCATCCGCGCAGGCCGCCAGGTGCTCGGCGAGATTCTGCTCGGTCCAGCCCTCGTTGGCGTCCGCGATCAGCGTCGCGGCGGGCGCCGCGCGGCGAACCGCCGCGATGCGTTCGAGATCGCCGCCCTCTCCACCGAACTTGACCTTCAGGATGGGGCGGTCCGCCGCTTTCGCCGCCGCGTCGGCCATCCCCTCCGGGGTGCCCAGGCTGATGGTGTAGGCGGTTGTGGCGGGAGGCCAGCGATCCACGCCGGCGGTCACATGGGCGCGGATGCCCGAACGCTTGGCGTCGAGATCCCAAAGCGCGCAATCGACCGCGTTGCGGGCCGCTCCAGCAGGCATCACCGATTGAAGCGCCTCGCGCGTCAGGCCGGACTCGATCCGGCTTCTCAGGACCTCGATCGCATCGGCGACGCCCTCGACGGTTTCGCCATATCGGGAATAGGGCACGCATTCGCCCCGGCCTGTCGCGTCATTCTCGGAGATCCTCGCCATCACCACGACGGCTTCGGTCCGGGACCCTCGCGCGATGGTAAAGGTGCCGGCGATGGGAAACCGCTCGATGCTGACGGTGAGTAGACGCATTCTCTCGCCCCTGTTGCTGAAACGCGGCTCGACTTGTGGCGCAGCAACACGCTATCACCAAGCGGAATCGATGGCAGAATCTGTGCCGGAAGGATGATCGTGCCGCAGCGCGGATTGGCTCAAGAGCCGGAGGTCGAAATCGAACGGTCGGGCGACCGGGTCACGGCGAAGCTTGCCGGGTACTGGACGGCCGAGCACGCGGCGATCATCGAGCGCCTCGCGGACGAAATTACGGCCGAACCCGATACGCACCACTTCATCCTCGATCTCGCCAACGTCCACAGGCTCGACACGCTCGGCGCATGGGTTCTGGACCGCACCCGCCATGAACTGGGGCAACGGGATCTGTCGGCGGATTTCGCCAATGCGGACCCCGAACAGCAGATCTTGCTGGATGAAGTGGCCTACCGGGGTTTCCAGGAAACGAAGCCGGTCAAGCATTCGCGCTTCGTCGACTTTCTCGTCGATGTCGGGCGAACCGTCCACGAGGCAGGTCGCGACCTCGTCGGCGGCGTCGCCTTCCTCGGGGAGCTGATCGCCGGAATCGCGCGGATCACTCTCAATCCGAGCCGGTTTCGGGGCGCGGCGGTGGTCAACCAGCTCGAGCAGATCGCCTATAAGGGCGTGCCGATCATCGTCCTGATCTCGTTTCTGGTCGGCTGCATCATCGCCCAGCAGGGCATCTTTCAGCTCATCCGCTTCGGCGCCACCCCCTTCGTGGTCGATTTGATCGGCATTCTGGTGTTGCGCGAACTCGCGGTTCTTCTCACGTCGATCATGGTGGCGGGCCGCTCCGGCTCGGCGTTCACGGCCGAGATCGGGTCCATGAAGATGCGCGAGGAGATCGACGCCCTGCGGGTGATGGGGCTCGATCCGATCGAGGTCCTGATCGTGCCGCGCATCATGGCGCTCCTGATCGGGCTYCCCCTTCTGACCTTCATTTCGTCGATCGCCGCGCTTCTGGGCGGCGGCATCACGGCGTGGTTCTACGGCGACGTCAGCCCGGACGTATTCCTGTCGCGGCTGAAGGCGGCGGTCGATCTCAATACGTTTTTCGTGGGGCTCATCAAGGCGCCCTTCATGGCCCTCGTGATCGGCATCATCGCCACGCTCGAGGGCATGGCGGTCGAAGGCTCGGCGGAATCGCTCGGCCGGCACGTCACCTCGTCGGTGGTGAAGGCCATCTTCATGGTCATCGTCCTCGACGGCTTGTTTGCCATGTTCTTCGCAGCGATCAGGTTCTGAGATGCTGGACAGGCGCCATACCGTTCCCGACAAAGATCGCGAAATCGTCATCAGCGTGCGCGACATCGAGGTCGGATTCGGGGAAAAGACCATCCTCAAAGGTCTCAACCTCGACGTCTATCGCGGCGAGATTCTGGGCTTCGTGGGTGCGTCCGGCCAGGGCAAGTCGGTCCTCACCCGGGCGATCCTGGGTCTGGTTCCCAAGCGGGCCGGCACCATCGAGGTCCTGGGCCAGAATCTCGATGAATTGTCACCGTCGGAGCGCCGGCTTCTGGAGCGTCGCTGGGGCGTGCTGTTCCAGCAAGGAGCCCTGTTCTCGGCGCTGACGGTCAGGCAGAACGTCCAAGTGCCGATGCGGGAGTTCCTGGACCTGTCGGATCGCCTGCTCGACGAGTTGGCCATGCTGAAGATCGAGATGGTGGGGCTCAATCCCGATGCCGCGGACAAGCTTCCGTCGGAATTGTCGGGCGGCATGATCAAACGCGCCGCGCTCGCCCGGGCGCTGTCCCTCGATCCCGACATCCTCTTCCTCGACGAGCCGACTTCGGGCCTCGACCCCATCGGGGCGGGGGAATTCGACGAACTGATTGCGACTCTACAGCGGACTTTAGGCCTGACGGTATTCATGGTAACGCATGATCTCGACAGTCTACACACGGTCTGCGACAGGATCGCCGCCCTGGGTGACGGCAAGATCCTGGCGGAGGGGACGATCGAGACGATGCTCGCATCGGATCATCCTTGGCTCCGCGCCTATTTTCACGGAAAAAGAGCCCGCGCCGTCATGGCGCCCGAGGCTTAAGGTCAACGATGGAAACGCGTGCGAATTATGCCCTGATCGGTTTGTTCACCCTTGCGGTGATCGCCGCCGCTTTCGGCTTCGTATACTGGTTCTCGGGCGGTGACCGGGGCCAAGCGCGGCAATCCGTTCGGGTGGTCTTTGCCGGGTCCGTGTCGGGCCTGTCGAAGGGATCGATCGCGTCCTTCAACGGCCTTCGGGTCGGCGAGGTCACGGAAATCAGCCTCCTTCCCGAGGACCCGCGTCGGGTCGTCGCCATCATTCAGGTCGAGGGCACCACCCCGATCCGGGCCGATACCCGCGCGCGGCTTGAGTACCAAGGCCTTACGGGCGTGGCGGCGATCGCCCTCACCGGCGGCGAGCCGGGAGCCCCGCCGCTGGTCGCGGGGCCCGGCCAGCCCCTGCCCACCATCTTCGCGGACCGGTCGGACTTCCAGGACCTGATCGAATCCGCCCGGAACATCGCCCGGCGGGCCGACGACGTCATGGAACGGGTCAGCCGGGTCATCACCGACAACGAGGCGGCGATCAACCGCACCGTGCAGAACGTCGAGAAATTCTCGCAGGCCCTGGGCGAAAACGCGGATGGCATCGACAGCTTCCTCGCCTCCATCGGTCAGGCGGCCGAGAAGGTCGGGCCGCTGRCCGAGAAGCTCGAGACCCTCGCGGCCAATCTCGACGAAGTGGTGCGCTCGGTCGATCGCGAGCGGGTGGCGCGCATTGTCCAGAACGTCGACGATTTCACCACCAGCCTCAGCGACAGCCGGAACGACATCAGCAAGGCGCTGGCCGACGCCGCCACCCTCGTGGGTCGCCTGAACGACGCCGCGCCGAAACTCGACTCGGCCCTGACGGAAATCAACAACCTCGCCAAGGCGGTCGATTCCACCAAGGTCGGCCGGGTCGTCGACAACGCGGAGGTGTTCAGCCAGACCCTGCGGGAGCGCAGCCCGGACGTCGACAAGGCGATCACCGAGGCTCGGTCGATCACCGAGAAGCTCAACAAATCGGCCGACAAGATCGACGCCGTGCTGGCGGGCGCCGAGAAGTTCCTCGGCTCCGCTTCGGGCGAGGAGGGGCAGGGCGCCTTCGAGCAGATCAAGGCGGCGGCGGAATCGGTCCGCGTGCTCGCCGACAACCTGAATGCGCGGACAGCCAGCATCCTGACAGGCGTGGGCAAGTTCACGGATTCGGGCTTGCGGGAATATGAAGCGCTGGCCGTCGAGGGGCGCAAGGCCCTCAACGACATCAGCCGCGCGGTGCGAAGCATCGAGCGAAATCCCCAGCAATTCATCTTCGGGGGCAAGCCCGGCATCCCTGAATATAACGGACGCCGCTAGCGCAGAGACGGCCTAAACCCAACAGGTCGAAGCCGAACCTGCGCCAATTTCATCGACATCCCTGCGATTGACTGAACTTTCCGGGGTATGCTCAAGTTAATGGTCGGGAGTGGATTCCTGCCGGAGGCGTTTTAGTCCGGCAGGGCCGCTTGAAGCTCCAACAATATGTGGGTCACCAGTGCTTTCCTCGAAATCGAACAGGCTCCAATCCCTCGGCAGGGTGACCTCCGTGCTGGTCCTCGGTGCGCTCGCGGCGGCGTGCTCGTCGGCTGCTCCCACCACCTATGACCTCTCCGCCCCCACCGCGCGGATCGGCGGATCGGCCGGCCTGCAGATCTCCGTCAACGAGCCTTCGGCGCTCCAATCGCTCTCGACGCAGCAGATCCTCGTCAAGGACGCGACCGGTGCGATTTCGTTTCTCGGGGCCGGGCAATGGTCGGACAACCTACCCCGCCTGATCCAGACCCGCCTCATCAACACCTTCGAGAACGCCTCGCAGCTGCGCGCCGTCACCCGGCCGAGCAGCGGCGCTGTCGCAGACGTGCAGCTTATCTCGGAACTTCGGAGCTTCGAGATCACGACGCCCGCCAATGAAGCCATCGTCGAGATGTCAGTGAAGATCGTCAACGACAGCTCGGGCCGGATCGTGAATGCGCGCATCTTCCGCGCCCACGTGCCGGCAGCCTCGGTGGATGCGGCCAACGCCGCCCGCGCGCTCGATCAGGCGCTGTCCGTCGTCATGGTCGACATTGTGCGCTGGGTCAGCGGCAGCAGGTTGCCGCGCCGGGAAGTGGCGGGCGAGTCGAGCGGCGCCTCGCCGGGCTGAGGGATGGTGAACGCAGGCCAAACAAAAAACGCGGCCTCGGGGGCCGCGTTTTTTGTTGCCTGTCGTCGAGTTCGGTCAGTCCAGCTTGCCGCTCGCATGGGCCCGCATGGTGTAGACCTTGCCGGTTTCCGACGTCAGGTAGGTCTTGGTCAGCTTCGAGTCCCTGTCAT
>NZ_JBFUHH010000146.1:0-7573 GCF_056402495.1 Microvirga sp. P4_A5
GCCCGCTGAATAGCGCCCGAGCTGGCGGTAGAAACCTTTCGCCGCGCCCGCCCGGGGCGCGGGCGCAAGAAGGCCGCCGCTCCAGCCGCGGCCCCAGGCGCGCAACAGCGTCTTGATCGCATGACCCACATGCGGCCAGAAATGCCGGTCGAATTCCACGAGACCTGCTTCCTCGTCGGGATTGCCGAGCGCCTGGATTTCCTTGAGCAGATAGGGATGGCTGCGAATGGAGCCCTGGCCGAAGATGATGAGGCACCGGGTCAGAATATTGGCGCCTTCGACGGTGATGCCGACGGGGATCGTCCGGTAGAAATTGCCGATATAGTTATGAGGCCCGTCGATGACGGCTTTGCCCGCGTGGATATCCATCGCATCGTTGAGCGCGATGCGCATGCGCTCGGTGGCGTGCAATTTCATGATGCCGGAAATGACCGCGGGATGGTGACCCTGGTCGAGGCTCGCGCAGGTCAGGCGGCGGGCGGCATCGAGCCCATACGCGATGCCCGCGATGCGCGCGAGTTTCTCCTGCACGCCCTCGAACCTGCCGATCGGCACATGAAATTGTTCGCGGATGCGCGCATAGGCGCCGGTCGTGTGCGCCGCGAAAGACGCGCCGGCGGCGGATAGGGAGGGCAGCGAAATTCCGCGCCCCGCCGCCAGCGCGCTCATCAACATCCGCCACCCTTGGCCCACCCGTTCGCGGCCGCCGATGACATCGTCGAGGGGAATGAAGACGTCGCGGCCGCTATTGGGTCCGTTTTGAAACATCTGGAGACAGGGGATGTGCCGCCGGCCGATTTCCACTCCCGGAGCGTCGGCGCGCACCAGCGCGACCGTGATGCCGATTTCCGCAGCGCCGCCGAGCAGGTGCTCCGGATCGTAGAGCTTGAACGCGAGACCGAGGATCGTGGCAATCGGTCCGAGCGTGATGTAGCGCTTGTGCCAGTTCAGCCGAATGCCCAGCACCTCCTGCCCGTCGCGCATTTCCCGGCAGACGATACCCGTATCCGTCATGGCGGCGGCGTCGGATCCGGCTTCGGGACTCGTCAGCCCGAAGCAGGGGATTTCGCGGCCGTCGGCGAGACGCGGCAACCAGTAATCCCGCTGCGCATCGGTTCCGAATTGCATGAGAAGTTCGCCCGGGCCCAGCGAATTGGGCACCATGGTGACGACCGCCGCCGCGACCGAGCGCGTGGAGATCTTGCGCACCACTTCCGAATGCGCATAGGCCGAGAATCCGAGCCCGCCATAGGCCTTCGGAATGATCATTCCGAAAAACCGGTTGGCCTTGAGAAAGTCCCAGGCATCCGGCGGCAGGTCACGGTCGGTCCAGGTGATCCGCCAATCGTCCAGCATCGCGCAGAGTGTCTCGACCGGGCCTGCCAGGAACGCTTCTTCCTCCGGCGTCAGACGCGCGGGCGGCGTCTCGAGAAGGCGCTTCCAATCGGGATTGCCCGTGAACAATTCCGCATCCCACCACACATCGCCGGCCTCGACCGCTTCGCTCTCCGTGGCCGACATGGGCGGCATCGCTTTCTTGGCGAAGCGGAAGGCAGGCCGGGTCAGGCGGTTGAAGCGGAAGCTATCGGTCTGTGTCATCGCGGGTCGGACTCACTTGCCTTGGGCGAGCTCGATCGAGGACGCGCCAAGCAGCATGCCGCAGCGGAAGTGCCTTACGGCTCAGCTTGTTGCTAAACGTTGCGTCGCGCAAACCGTTCCGACCGGGCCTGATCCCTGCGCGAGCGATCAGAACGGAATGTCATCGTCGATCTGGCTGTAACGCGAGCCGCCGCCTCCGGCTGCCACCGTCGCCGGGGCGGCACGTCGCCGCATCGGCGAGGTGCTGCCGAAATCGTCATCCCGGTCGCCCTTCTGGCCGTCGTTGTCCTCCAGCCCGGCGCCATTGCGGCTGTCGAGAATCGTCAATTCGCCCCGGAAGCGCTGGAGGACGATTTCGGTCGTATATTTCTCCTGGCCCCCAGGGTCCTGCCACTTGCGGGTCTGAATCTGGCCCTCGAGATAGACCTTCGAGCCCTTGCGGAGGTAGCTTTCGGCCACCTTGGCGAGGTTCTCGTTGAAGATGACCACCGAGTGCCACTCGGTCTTTTCCTTGCGCTCGCCGGAATTCTTGTCCTTCCAGCTCTCCGAGGTGGCCACCCGAAGGCTCACCACCGGCTCGCCGGAACCAAGCCGCCGCACCTCCGGGTCGCGGCCGAGATTGCCCACCAGAATCACCTTGTTCACGCTGCCAGCCATCTCTCGCTCCTCGCTCGTCATATGGTTTGTTCTAGTTTTGTTCTCGTAAAAAAGCAACTTGATTGGCTGAGATTCGCGGGGCAGGCCGCGCATCCCGGTCCTGAGTTGGGCTCACGGGCCCGTTCTGATATGCTCTCCCTTTCGCCGCCGGGAGGTATCGATGGCCGCAGGTTTGGGCTCGGAGGATCGCACGTCGTCAGATGCGTGGCTTGGCCGCCTTCTGATCGGGGGCGCGGTCGCGTGCCTCGTCGGCGTGGGCGGCCTTCTGTGGTGGCGTCAGGGCGGGGCGGTTTTCGGCGACATGGTTTCGGCAGCTCTCGCCTGGTGTTTCTGAGGCGAGGCCTGCCGCGTCGTCCGGGCGAGGCCGTGGCTGGTCTTGTTCCAGCGGAATGGCGTCCGGCTGAGTTCCCACAACCCTCGCCAAGCGGCGGCGCTGACCATCAGATAATAGAGTGGCAGCAGAAGCGTCCAGGGCAGCAATCCCCATAAGCCCCGCCGCGCAAGGCCGACGATCGCCGGGATATAGATCGCAGCGATCCCGAGCACGAAGAGCGTCGCGCTGAAAGATCGCCATGCAAAGTGCCAGGCGGAGCCGGTCCGGTCCCACGACGTCACGAGGGCGAACGTGGTGAAGAACGGATAGAACAGGGCGCTCAAAACGGTGCCCAAGGTCACGGCCATCGCTCCGTAGGCCCGCCAGAACCCCAGTTGGCGAAGCGTTTGAAAAGGATGCCTCGAGTGTCCGATGCAGGTCTGGATGAAGCCTTTCATCCAACGCGTCCGCTGCTTCATCCACGCACTAAGGCTGCTCGGAGCCTCCTCCAGAGTCGTCGACGGAAGATCCTCCACCCGATACCCAAGCCGCGCCAGCCTGATGCCCAAATCGGCATCCTCGGTGACGTTCCACGCATCCCATCCACAGATCGACCGTAGGATTCGGGTGCGGAAATGGTTGGAAGTGCCTCCCAGCAGGAGGGGGCTGCCGATCGCCGCGAGACCGGGATTGAAAACGTCGAACAGGGCCGCGTATTCGATGGTGAACATCCGGGTGAGCCAGCTATCGCGCGTATTATCGATGGTCAGGCGCGCCTGCAGGCACGCAACCTCGGGCGCGGTTCGAGCAAAGGCGGCTGCGGCCAGACGAAGCTGATCCGGATCGGGAACGTCCTCCGCATCGTACACCACCGTGAATTCGCCTCGCGCGAGCGGAAGCGCGACATTGAGCGCACGCGGCTTGGTGCGTGGAAAGCCGGGTGGGGCAACGATGAGGGAGACATGGCCGGGCAGGCGCAGGGCGGCGAGCGCGCCCTGCGTCTCCCGGTCGTCCGCCTCGATCACGATGAGGATGTCGAACTTCTCGCGCGGATAATCGAGGGCCTCGAGGGCGGCAAGAAGTTTGGACACGACCTTGCTCTCGTGAAAGAGCGCCACGATGAGCGTGTAGGACGGGAGAGCCGAACCCCGGACCCGCCGGGGTTTTGTGGAGGGTGCGACGGGTTGTGACAGGAGGCAGGCGGCGAGACGGGTGACGACCATGACGAGGAAGATCGGGCCAGCCGCCACCGAAAGGCCGATGACGGGCGCCTGGCGACCAAGGCTCATGCTGAGAATCAGGACGAAGAGGACAAGGCAGAAAACGCCCATCTGACGCCAGGTCCAGCCGTCGCGATAGGAGAGCCCGCCTTTCCACTCCGGCAAGCCATGGGACGCCTGATGACTGACGGCGACGGCCTTTGCCAGCATCACGGAGCGTCGCAGCGCGGACGGCGTGGTCACCACCACGCCCGGGTATTGGGTGCGGMGCTGGTGCAGCAGCCTCGCCAATGCGGCGCCCGTTGGCGCGATCAGATAGCCGCCTCGCGGGCGGTCCAGAGGCGCGAGACCCGCCAGCACACTTTCGGGAAACCGGGACCGTCGGGAGACGCGTGCCCGGGTCGTAAAGGGGAGGGCGAGCTCCAGCGCGAGCGCCCGGTAGTAAGCCGTCTCTTCGATGACATCGGCCGCGAGAAGGTAACGGTCCGGAGTGACGCCCGCCGCCGCGGCGGCGGTCGCGATGGGCCGGAGGGACTCGAACGTAAAGCCGTGGCCGACGAGAAAGCGGAGCTCGGCGGGAAGATGAAGCGCCGGAGGAGTTGACTGGTCCCAGCCGTCGACTAGACCATCTCCGAGGGCTTGTCCGAGCCTGCGAGGCGGTGCTTCTGTCGGAGACGGGTCTTCGGCGGATGACAAGTGGATGGCGATTGTCCAGAAGAAATGAATGTTATGTTATTGCATCAATTCCTATGGAGCAACCGCCGTCTCCTGAGCGCAATCCTCATGCTGGTGGGCATCTCCGGTCTCGGATCGCCCGTGGCCGCGCAGGTCGCCATTCCGAATTTCTGGGACCCGCGGGTACAACTGGAACGGCCCGATCTGACGGGCTTGCGAACCATCCGCTTCCTGATCGACGACGATTTCCCGCCTCTTCATTTCTCAGGCCCGGACGGTAACCCGACAGGATTTTCCGTCGAGCTCGCCCGGGCAGCCTGCGAGCGGCTGGCCATTGCGTGCACGGTTCAGGTCCGACGCTTCGACATGCTGCTGGATGCCCTGGGCGACCGCCAGGGCGACGTGGTGGCGGCGGCGATTCCCACGACCGCATCCTTGCGCGAGCGCTTCTCGGTGACCGGCCCCTATTTCAAGATTCCCGCCCGCTTCGCGGTCAGGCGCGACAAGAACCAGCCGGCGCCGCAGGCCAGTGCAATGGCGGGGAAACGAGTCGGGGTGATCGCCGAGACCGCCCAGGAGGCCTTCGTGAAGGCGTTTGCGCCAAAGGCCACGTTCGCGTCCTTTCCGGACATGGCGGCCGCCGAGGCAGCCCTGAAGGCTGGCGAGGTCGATTACGTCTTTGCCGACGGGCTGGGGCTGTCGCTCTGGCTCAACGGGGCGGAATCGGACGGATGTTGCGAATTCGCGGGAGGGCCCTATCTGGAGAGCCGGTTTTTTGGCGAGGGCATAGGTTTCATCATCCGCAAGGACGACGAGACGCTCCGCCGCGCCTTCGACTTCGCGCTCCAGCAGCTCTGGAAAGAAGGCAAATACGCCGAGCTCTACCTCCGGTTCTTTCCGGTCAGCCCCTTCTAGCTCGGCAGACGCGGTCAAAGCCGCATTGACCCGGGCAGACCTGCTCCCTAGTGTGCCGCGTTTCCAACAAATCCGGTCCGATGTCTCAACCTTTTCACTTCGATCAAGCCCTTATCGATGCCGCCCAGACGGCCACAGCCTGGCCCTTCGAGGAGGCGCGCAAGCTTGTCGAGCGGCTGAAACGCACGGGCAAGAAGGAGGCGCTGTTCGAAACCGGCTATGGCCCCTCCGGCCTGCCCCATATCGGGACGTTCGGCGAGGTGTCGCGCACCAGCATGGTGCGGCACGCTTTCCGCGTGCTGACCGGCGACACCATTCCCACCCGGCTGATCGCCTTCTCGGACGACATGGACGGCCTGCGCAAGGTTCCTGACAATGTCCCCAACAAGGACCTGATTGCCGGCTCCCTCGGCATGCCGCTGACGAAGGTCCCCGATCCGTTCGGCAAATACGAGAGCTTCGCGCATCACAACAACGCCCGCCTGCGGGAATTCCTCGACGCGTTCGGCTTCGAGTACGAATTTCTTTCCGCAACGGAATGCTACATGGCGGGCCGGTTCGACGAGACGCTTCTGACGGTGCTCGAGCGCTACGACGCCGTGATGGAGATCATGCTCCCGTCCCTGCGCGCCGAGCGCCAGCAATCCTATTCGCCATTCCTGCCGCTCCATCCGAAGACCGGCATCGTCATGCAGGTGCCGATCGATGAGTGCAGGCCGGAGGCCGGCACCGTCGTATGGCGCGACCCCGAGACCGGCGAGCGCTTTGAAACGCCTGTCACCGGCGGCCACGCCAAGCTGCAATGGAAGCCCGATTGGGCGATGCGGTGGGTCGCGCTCGGGGTCGATTACGAGATGGCCGGCAAGGATCTCATCGACAGCGTGAAGCTGTCGGGGCAGATCGCGCGGGCGCTCGGCGGCCTGCCGCCCGAAGGCTTCAACTACGAGCTTTTTCTCGACGAGAAGGGCCAGAAGATTTCCAAGTCGAAGGGCAATGGCCTGACGATCGACGAATGGCTCTCCTATGGCACGCCCGACAGCCTCAGCCTGTTCATGTACAACAAGCCGCGCGAGGCCAAGCGCCTGTTCTTCGATGTCATTCCGCGACAGGTCGACGATTATCTGGCGTTCCTCGACAAGTACCCGACCCAGGACGCGAAGGCGCGCCTGATGAACCCCGTCTGGCATCTTCACGCCGGGCATCCGCCTGCGCCGGAGGTCCTGGCATCCGCCGGGGGCAACCAGTCGGGAACCACGGTCTCGTTCTCAATGCTGCTGAACCTCGTGGCGGTGGCCAATTCCGAAGAGCCCGCGGTGTTGTGGGGATTCATCCGTCGCTACGCGCCGGGCGTCTCGCCCGAGACGCATCCCCGCCTCGATTCGCTCGTCGGCGGCGCCGGCCGGTATTTCCGGGATTTCGTCCGGCCGCAGAAGACCTATCGGCTTCCCGACGACGTGGAAGCGGCAGCTCTGCAGAAGCTTGCCGATGAGCTCGAAGCCTTTGCAAGCGGCGAGCGTCCGGCGACCGCCGAGGCGATTCAGGAAGAGATCTACAATGTCGGCCGCTCCGTGCCGCGCTACCAGGACCTGAAGGCCAAAGGGGCCACGCCCGAGCGGCCCGGCGTGTCGATCGAGTGGTTCAACGCGATCTATCAGGTGTTGCTGGGCGAACCGCGCGGTCCGCGGTTCGGCTCATTCGTGGCGCTCTATGGCGTGAAGGAAACCCGTGCCCTCATCCGCAAGGCGTTGGCCGGACAGCTCGTCAGCGAACACGAAGCGTTTCTAAGGGATCGGGCCGGCCGCGCGGCCTGACGACGCGCGGGCCGATTATTGTCGCGCCCACATGATGCGGGCGACCCAGGCCACGTCCTCGCTGGGGATCGTCCGGTCCTCGTGTTCGGGGTTCAGCGATACCAGTTCGAGGCTCTTGGCCGAACGCCGGCGCAATTCCTTGGCGAGAACTTCGCCGGTGGTGGTGCGAACCACGATCCGGTCGCCCTTGCGGATGCTCGCCGTCGGCGAAAGGATCAGGATGTCGCCGTCCCGATAGAGGGGCGCCATGGACTCGCCCGTGACTTCGAGGGCGAAGACCTTCTCCTGGCCGAAATCCGGAAAGTCGATTTCATCCCAGCCCGGCGCGTTGCTGGGAAGGCCCTCGTCGGTGAAGAACTTTCCCGATCCGGCCTGCGTCATCC
>NZ_JBFUHH010000147.1:0-7468 GCF_056402495.1 Microvirga sp. P4_A5
ATCCTCCAAAGTTTCGCGCTGGTAACGACCAGCACATGTTCCACTCTGCCCCTCTGGCAGCCCAGCCGCGCACGACACACCTTGCTTTGGCTTTCGATATTGGTCAAACTGGTCATACCGATCTGACCAGTCGATGGTGCTACCTTCCGTATGGTAGGTCAAGGCAATTATCCGAGCGGTAGAGGCAGGTGGATGGCTGGTTCGGGCGAAGGCCTGGACAAATTCGAAGGCGGAGACCGAAAAATTGAAGAAACCAGCATGTCGGTGAACCAGGTCAGTCTGCCGGAGATGGGCTTAGCCGATCGCACGCCGGTGCCGCGCAGCATTGTTGAGCATATGCAGAGACTCATCCTGAAAGGCGGCCTCAAAGCGGGTGATCGCCTGCCCTCACAAAGGGAGTTGGCGGAGCAGTTGGGCGTCAGCCGCCCGTCCCTTCGCGAAGCCTTGACCGTGTTGGAAACAATGGGCCTGCTGACCGTACGAGCCGGAAGTGGGGTCTTCGTGGCGCGGCGCGATGCCCGCGCACCTCTTTGGCGCTACTCGGACAGATGCACTCCCGCCGATGTCTACGAGGCCCGCCTCGGGCTCGAGGGCTATGCCGCACGCTTGGCGGCCATCCGCATCGAGCAGACGGAGGAGGCGCGGCTACGCGCCTGCACGCATGCCATGCGACTAGCATTCGAGGCGGAGGATATTATCGGCCTTGCCGCAAAGGATACGGAATTCCACGACCTCATCTTCGAATTGTGCGGCAACCCAATCCTCGCGGCGATGTATCGCCCGGTCCGCGAGATCCTCGTGGAGAGCCAGCGTCTTCCTCTCGGCCAACTTGACCGGTTAAACGAAACCGTGCGGGAGCATGAGAGCATTGAAGCCAGCATTCTGAGCCGGGATCCCGAGGCGGCGGAAGAAGCCATGCAGAGCCACATCCGCTCGGCCGCCGGGCGCTACGGCATTTCGCTGTAAGCACTGAAGAGGCGGCGGGTTATACCCGCCGCATGCCCTGCCATTCCTTCGTCAGTCACGGACGCTCCAACGATGATTGGCGACAAGCTGATCCAAGGACGCCGCGAATGCTAAGAGCTTCATTCCAGGTTCGAGTACTTACGACAAACGACCGGCGGTGCCATCTCAGGACATTCACTCTTTGACCAGACGCGATCGAACCGATCTTCATCGAGCATGCGCCAAACTTGACGGCTGGTTCGGCATGGGTGAAGGGCTGCCCAATCAGATGCATCCCAGCGTCGGCGACCGTGGTGGACAATGGCGTTCGAAGTGCAGCCTGTAGTGGACAGTACCGGCAGCCCTGGCCTGCGCCGGGACCCTTCGTCGGAAAGGGCACTTCGCATCGATCCCGTGTTTAATACACAAGACCCTCTACGAAGGTCCGACGAAGATCAATCTCAACCTCAAAGCGCAGCCGTGACGACGTCCTTTGCAGAGCCCACCCCGAACACTCGCGGCCGTCGCGCCGATTAGGCTTTGAGCCTAGCCCGCTAGGCGCCTAGGTGAGGGATCCAATTTGCAAACGGGTGCAGAGGATCCGATGAAGTTGGGCTCCATCCGAATTCGGCCGCCGTTATCGGCGCAAGGTCGAGGAATTGGAAGGCCTGCTGACGCGCACGGATTGCCGGAAGAGGCCACGTGGACGATCCGATTAATAATCGAGAGCATCACGCTGGCGCCGCGCCAGGATGGCCCCGGTCTTGATGCCCTGTTGAAGGGCGATCTTGCCCATCTCTTGGCGTTGTGCGCGGGGGGGCCGGACAAACGAAAGCCCCGTCCGCCTTCTCTCTCCCATCAAGGCAATGTGTGGCACCAGTCAGCTCCAGCAGGCGAATATCCGCTATTGGGCGAAAAACGCCGGTTGGGAACTGTGTCAGGTAAGCATGGATCATGGCGGAATTGTCGCTGTCCCGGATAGTGTCCCAGAATGCAAGTTCGGCATCGGACGCTTCAATTGGTATGTTTGTTCTCTCAACGGTCTGGGACGAAAGACGTTCATGCGCAAGAGGAGCAAAGATCCCCATTGGATAGCGGTCGAGGTATGCCTGGTACTCCCCTGGACCATCGCTACCTTGGACCGACTGCCAGAAAGTAAGCTCGATCGCATCATCAGGAATTTCGTGAACCGTCTCAAGCGATCGAGTCAGAGCGGGCGCTTGCTCCTTGGTTGCGCAGGTTTCCGCAAGCTCGGTTACCCCATTCGGGTCAAACAGGATCCGAAAAGCCCGAACGGGCCGAGCGATGTTTTTCACGCTGTGCTCGCCCAGATCTTCAAACTGATATTCACCTCGATCCCGGACATAATCACGCACGCCTCTTGTGATGCAGATGCTGCCGGGCTCCGCGAGCGCCTCGAGGCGTGAGGCCACATTAACGCCGTCACCAAAAATGGTGCTGTCCTTGACCATCACGTCGCCAATGTTGATGCCGATCCGGAGGCGCATCTGCCGCTCAACCGGGAGATCGGCATTACCTTTCGACAACGCTTGTTGGATCGCTACTGCGCAATGCATTGCGTCGACAACACTTGCAAATTCTGCAAGTACACTGTCGCCTGCTGTGCCTGAAATAACGCCTCGCCCAGCCGCTATGAGGTCATCGATGATCCGACGATGAGCAGACAAGGTTGCAAGGGTCGTCTCCTCATTGATGTGCATCATGCGGCTATAGCCTGCGACGTCGGCGGCAAGAATTGCGACCAGTTTCCGCTCTAGGGGAGGGGCTTCCACGCTTGAACTCCAATTTGATGGCATCACAGTTGCGCAGAGGTCGGTTAGAAACCCTTAAGAGCCGGGAACCTTTCCAATAAAATTCGGAAGGAGGTGACGCAAACCAAATGCTTGCGGTCAGACACCTCTGTAGTCATGGGCAAGTGACGTATCCTGCGTCAGAACCGGCAACGGCCATCAGTCATCCGTCATTTAAGAGGATGCGCGAGGTTTTAGGACGAAGCCCTTCCGAGTTCGCGCGGCAAGAAGGCACTTCGCGCAGTATGGGATCGAAGTTGACACGCTAAAAACGATTCACGAGTGGCGATGACATTAAAGCCCCGTACTACGCCCCCTACCGAGGGCACCCCCCTTTCCGATCTTCGGCAAGGCGCAGGCTTGCCGGTTCTCTCATCTGCACTCGGGGAAAGTCGCCTCATTCCAGTTATTTCCGGATTGGCTCGACAATGACCTCCCGGCAAGCGCACAGCGTCGTATTCAAAGAGGAGGAGAYGGTYTGCCGGCGCGGCGACCAGCGCATCCAAATGGCGCGGCCATTCCGGGCCATCAGTGTCAGGCATGTGGTCTTCCGGGAACAAACACGCACCCATGATGCCATAAGGTTCGCGAAAGGTCCTCATGGAACCGGATAAAGTGGCGTTCGAGGCTCTTTGGAAGTTGATAATCCCCACTCGCCGCCCCGCCTCGTCGGCGAGACAGGCCACGGCTTCGTCGAAGGACTGGCTCTCAGTTCGCGCGGCACTTCCTGTCCTTCAATGGCGGCTTAGAGGAGGGCCGCGATCAAAAGGTCAGGTTTCTTTCAATCGGGCGCGTGCGCGACGAGCGGGGCCATCTCAAGGAGGTGGTTAGTAAGGTCTCCTGCGCTGCGCTTTGCGTTTCTGTGGACATGCCAACGTGCTTCGGCGGCGCAGCGAGGCCTCAGCGCTGTTGCCATATCCACGTCGAAAGGAAAGCCCGAACCGACGAACCTTGCATAGGGAAGGCGTAATGGTACCCCTGCGCGTCATGACAGCCCAGGTCCAGCAGGCGTCTCTCCTGCCCCTCAGTTTCCACGCCCTCGGCGGTGACATGCAAGTGCAAGTTTCTACCCAGGCCAACAACAGCCGCGACAATCGCATCGTCTCCTGCGTCAATTTCCATGTCTCGAATGAAGGACTGATCGATCTTGATGTGATCGACCGGAAATTGTTTGAGGTGGGTGAGTGATGCATAACCTGTTCCAAAATCATCCAGAGCGATGCGAATGCCCCGGTTGTGAATTTGTCTCAAAATCCCTGCCACCTCATCGGCGCTTCGGCCAAGAAGGACAGATTCGGTAACTTCCACCTCCAGGCGCTCGGGCGGTACCTTCCAACGTTCCAACGCGTCGAAGATATCGGCGACAAGTCCGAATCGGTCGAAGTCCGCCGCAGCTAGATTGACCGCTATCCGCCCGGTTTCAACACCCATGTCCAACCAACCTCTCAAGTCAGAGGCAACTCCGTTGAGCATCCGTTTCCGAAGCGCCGCCGCGATGTCGCTATCTGCGAAAGTGGAACCAAAATACTGCGGGGTCAGAACGCCCTTGTTCGGGTGGTTCCACCGTGCCAGTGCCTCGAACCCTGTGATCTTTCCGGTCGCTAGACACACTTTCGGTTGATAATACGGAACGATCTGGTCGCGGGTGATCGCATCGCGCACTTCTGCTCCAAGGGAGACCCGCTCTTCGATCTCCGCACGCATTGTCGGCGAATAGGTCATGATGCGACTTCGACCCCTGGCCTTGGCACGATAGAGCGCAATATCAGCGGCCTTCATCAACTCCGCCGGATCATCGTCGTGGTCGGGAAAAGCTGCAATGCCGAGACTCGCTCGGCTGACGATGGTTCGACCCGCAAACACGAACGGCTCTTTCAGCTTCTCTTTTAGATGCTGCGCGAAACGAGCCGCATGCTCAAGTGTCAGCGGCTCCACCAACAGCACTGCAAATTCATCTCCACCGAGTCTTGCGACCGTGTCGCACTCGCGAACCGTTGCCCTGAGACGGACCGCTAACTCTTTCAGGARAGCATCGCCCGCATCGTGGCCGAGCGTGTCGTTGACATCCTTGAAGTTGTCCAGGTCAATCAGAAGAAGGCTGACACTGGTGCCTCGTTTCTTCGCCTCTCTGAGCGCATCCTCCCACCGAATTTGAAACAGTGTGCGATTGGGCAGGCCGGTTAAGGGGTCGTGATTGGCATTGCGCCAAGCAGCTTCCTCTCCCGCTTTGCGATCTGTGATATCAAACGAGACTCCGACAACGCGGTTAGGAGCCGTTTTCTCCGCACGCGATCCGAACCACATTGTTCTGCCGTCAGGGAGGCGAAAGCGGAATTCAATCGAATCGTTACCTTGAGTGCCCTCTTGGCCAGTGAAGTCTTGTCGCAACTTCCGGTCTTCAGGTAGAACCCGTTCGAGGAACTCTGACATGGGACCAGACCCCACACCCAGCAATTCCAGCGCGTTTGCTGAACGAGACACAAAGTTGGTGTCGAGGTCATGTTCCCAAGCCACCATTCGACCGGCCTTAAGCGCCAGCCGCAGGCGATCTGCAAGCCGCTGGGGTTCGGTGACGTCTGATTGGGTGCCCACGAAGTGGGTGATGCCGCCATCGGGACCTCGGACGGGTGAGATCATCAGGTCATTGCTGAATTCCGTGCCGTCTTTTCTATAGTTGATGATCGTTTCATGAATGATTTGGCCCTCCGTCAACGCGGCCTTGATTCGGGAAAGCGCTCTTCGATCAGTGTGCACACCCTGAAGAAAGCGGCAGTTGCGGCCAATCACCTCCTGGCGGGAATATCCGGTCAGTCGTTCGAAGGCCGGGTTGATATAGACGATAGGGTGGTCCGGTAGACGCGCATCCGTGATGATGACACCTTGGGCAATGGCCGCGAGTGAACGGTCGCGCAGGACCATCTTTTCCTCCGCCTTCGTTTCCTCATCGATATCTCTAAGGGTGCCGACCCATTCACGCACGGTTCCATCGGCGTTCTTGAGAGGGGCAGAATGGCAGCAATACCACCGAAAGGCATCTCCTCTCGCGACATACCTAAACTTGCTCTCACCCGGTTCGCCCGAGGCGATGAGAACCTTCCACTCCTTGCTGAGTCTTTCGCGATCATCAGGGTGTGCGAGCGAAAGCCAGCCCGAGCCAAGCAACGCATCGGCTGGCCCTTCATATCCCTCAAGTCCAGCGATCTTGGTGACAGATCCGTCGGCGGCAGCAAGCAAGAGCACCGAAGAAGTCGCCGCCACAAGCGCTCGATAGCGATCTTCGTTTACGTGCCGTTCTGCTTCTGCCAGTTTTCTCTCGCTGATATCGGAGGAGATGCTGACAACGCCGATAGGAGTTCCCACTTCGTCGCATATTGGTGAGTTCACGACATGGACAGGAAAACCCGAACCGTCACGACGCTGGGCTAGAAACTCCCCCGACCAGCTTCCACCCTGAGCGACAAGCGCCATGGCCGCAGCCGCTATTGACGGATCGCTGATGGCAAAGAGGTCGAAAACATTTCGACCCAACGCTTCCTCTCGTGCCCGGCCGTAAAGCCTTTCTGCAAATCTATTGCAATAGGTAACTTTGCCGTCGAGAGTGGTAGCGATTACCGCCTGTTCGACGGATTGAAGAAGGCTTGCCTGAAAGGCTATCTCGGCTGATGCCTGTTTGCGCTCCGTGATGTCGGTGATGATCCCCGAGATGGAGTTGGTCTTTCCCAGGTTGCCAAGTGCTGCCTCCATTCTTACGCTGAGCCAGATCGTTTCTCCGTCGGATCGCATGAATCGGATTTCGGTTCGCTCCGGCTGCCCGGTGACCTGAGCCTTCCGAAACACCTCCTCGTATCCATCACGATCTGCCTCATGAACACTGCGCACAAACTCGTCATGGCTGTGGGTCTGGAGCCCAAGAAGCTCGGCGGCTGAGTCTGAGCGGGTTGCCTTYCCCGTCTCCAAGTCCACCTCAAAAGTCACTGACCGACCGGCTCGCAGGGCGCCCTGAAGAATGGCATCTCTCTCGCGAAGTGCCTGTTGGGTCAAAATTTGGTCGGTTACGTCGTGTCCCTGTGCGAAAATGCCCGTCACCGAACCGTCCGATGCCGTGATGGGTTGGTAGACGAAATCCATGTATCTCTGGACCGGCGCAAGGCCCGGCGCTGTCTGGAGAACAATAGGTGTTCCCCGACCGATGCAGGGCTTTCCAGTCAGACGAACTTGATCGAGTAGATCGATGAAACCCTGCTCGGCTATCTCCGGAAGGGTCTCCCGAACGGTTCTGCCGACGAGGTCATGCCGTCCCACGAACTGACGATAGGCAAGGTTGGCAAACTCGAAGACATGGTCGGGACCTCGAGCCACAGCCATGAAGCCCGGAGCTTGATCAAAAAGGGATAGGAGTGGTTCTTCAAACGGCATATCCTCGAGACGGTTGACCTCTCCCGATGCGGCCTCAGCCACAACCGCGCTTGGCTTCTGCCAGCCAGCAGCCCCAACAGTGGAGAGCCGTTGGCCAAGCGTCTCGGGATGCATTGTGCCCAGGATCGGAAGACAAGCGTCGTTGTTGAAACACGTTAGTTGCGGTCCCCACGCCAAAAGCATTGGAGACTCGGATTGGAGAACCATGCTCGAGGTTGTGCGCAGAGATTGAGCCCACATCTGAGGCTCCCCAAGATTGGTGGCGCTCCAATCGTGAGCGCGGACCATCTCGCCCA
>NZ_JBFUHH010000148.1:0-7286 GCF_056402495.1 Microvirga sp. P4_A5
GGCTTCTATCTCTTCTCACTCCCGGCCTATATTGCTCTCAAGAACTGGATGCTGCTGACGGTCAGCTTGAGTATTCTCGTCGCCGGAGCCGTCTACTGGACGCGTGACCATATCGAATTTGACGGCCAAAGCCTGACGATATCTCCGGCCGCCATCGCTCATGGCTCCGCTTTGCTCGGTGCCTTCTTCGCCGTGAAAGCGTGGTCCTACGGACTGGACCGCTATTTCCTGCTGTACGGCGACAATGGCGTCGTGGTGGGTGCAAGCTACACGGACACGCACGTTGTGCTGCCCGTCCTCTGGGTGCTCATCGGGCTTGCGGTCATTGCAGCTCTCATGTCTTGGGGCAACCTGTGGGCCCGCACATACAGGCTTCCCCTAGCGGCGGCGGTGCTGGTCTTCGGAGGCGCCCTTTTAGGCTCAGATTGTAAGCGAGATACCAGCGCACGCACAGCAGGATTACCGACCGGTCGAATTGCCTGCCCTTGAACATCTTGCTTCATCCTCTCCTGCCAGCGCAGGCCATAGCCCCGTGCGACATAACCGTCTGGAGCGCCTCACCGCCACGCTCGACAGTTGGTCGCGAGTTCTTCCTCTGTTGCCGGCCTGAAGCGGTAATGCCTCGCAGCATACGTTTCAAACCAATGCGCGTCTTCCATTGCTCTAATCCCCGCATGCCGCGCGGGGATCAGGGTGGAAGTCGAGCGTCAATCAGGATGAGGTGAGTCGCCGCTGTCGCTCCGCAGGAGGGCTTAAGCCCAACCGGAGGGGCGACAGTGGCGACGGCGCGATCCGTCAGGACCGCATCGTCTGGCCGTCGCGGCCGGCCGGATAAGGATGGGATTCTTCACGACCAAATGAGGAACCCTGGAGTTGCCCCTGTTTGACCGGACAGTCCGCTATTGCGCCTGAGCTCGGATGAACTCCCTTGGGGAGCGCATTCGGAGCCCTGAATGAGGATGGTTATCGTTGTAGTCGTTGAACCATCCGGTGATCTGCCGGAGTGCCGCAATGGCATCCGGCAATGGGTTGACGCGAACGTAGTCGCGCTTGAAGCTTTTCACGAAGCTCTCGGCCATGCCATTTGACTCCGGGCTCTGGACCGGCGTGAAGCAGGGCACAAGATTGAGCGCCACGGCGAAGTCGCGTGTCTCCCTGGCGGTATAGGGGCTGCCGTTGTCGGTGAGCCATTCGATGGGCTGCGGCGCCCGCAGGACGGCGCAGCGCTTCTCGACCGCCTCCAGCATCATGTCGCGGACCATGCCGCCGCTGATGCCGGAACCGACGACAGCGTGCCAGGCAATGATCTCGCGGTCGTGGGCATCGATGATGAAGGCGGCCCTGACGATCTCGCCGTTCCAGCAGGTGAACTCGAAGCCGTCCGAGCACCAGCGGAGGTTCGAGCGCATGACGACGACCTTACCGTCATGAACACGGCTCGTCCTGCGACCGGTATGCTTTGCGAGCAGCATGGCGTTCTGCCGCATGATCCGGAAGACGCGCTTGTGGTTGACTGGCGGGTTAGCCGCCTTGGCTAATTCGCGGTTCGCCATCGCCGTGATACGCCGATAGCCATAGGTCGGCCGCTCATCGACGAGGCGGCGGATCAGCGGCAGCAGGCCATCGTCGTCGGCCTTGCGATAGGCTCCCCGCGACTTTCGATCTCGATGAACACGATCGTGCAAATGGGAGCGGGCGACCCCGAGTGTCTCGGCGACGGTCTTCATCGGGAACCGTCCCGAAGCCGCGACAAGAGCTGCAAGTTCGGTTTTTTTGACTCCGATTTGGCCAGAGCCTCCTTGAGGATCTCGACCTCCATGGTCTTGCGGCAAAGAAGCCGTTCGAGATCGCGCACGCGCTCCTCAAGCCGGCGGACCTCGGAACCGCCGACCACTAAGTTCATCCGATCCCACTGGTCCTGGGCTCACACGTGCGCGACCTTCGAGGTGCGCAATCCGGCGACCGGGGAGGTCCTCGCCCGCGTCGCCGACCTTGCCGCCGCCGAACCTCGATCTCCAAGCCGGGATGTTTGAAGCTGTTCGATAAGCTCGGAGAGCGTGACCTCATCAACCGTATGCGGATCGCAACCGGCCCCGCACATTGATCGCGTGCGGGGCCGCCGACGTTAGGCAACCAGGAAACCAGCACTAACCGGGTCGGTACGATCAATGACCCAGGTTGCTGTGCCCAGTAGACCAGCTTTTCCCTTCACAGTGGGGCGGACGGCCCTGGTGCCATTCAGGCTGGTCTCACCAACGAGACAGCCCTCGAAGGTGCCACTACCGATTAATCCCTCCGACGTGATCGTCTCATGGAGCTTGAGCTTTCCGCGGGCTTCGAACATGGCCATCATGGCGCTGGTTCCTGTACCGCCGGGGGAGCGGTCCAACTGTCCAGCAGAGAAAACATGGACATTCTTATAGAAGGCGCCCTCAATCGTGGGTTCGTGCCAGAACGTCATAAAATTGAAATTGTTGATGTGAGCCGAGGCCGGGTGCTGGATTGCCACCTTCTCTCTGAGCTGCTCCCTCGCAATTACGCCTAGGCGGGAAAACTCGGACCCGTTCTCGGCAGAGATGCGAAGTGTCGTGCCACGCAGATCAATAATTCCAAAATAGTTGCCTCCCCAGACTATGTCCGCCTTTAGCTGTCCGACGCCAGGGAGCTCGAAAGGGACGTCCTGCGCCGCTACATAAGCTGGCACATTCTCAAAGCGGGTCCACAGGACGTTGTCACCCTCGTTGGCAACTTCAGCGACTACAAGGCCAGCGGTCGTCTCGAACCGGATCGTCGTGCGTCCATTGTTGCCCCTTTTAACCAGACCGCGCGCAACCATCGCCATCCCGACCGCAATAGTGCCATGTCCGCACGTGTGTGAGTACTGTGTCCCATCAATATATATAAGACCGGCATCGAATTCCGGGCTCGAAGGTGGCGTGAGGAACACTCCAAACATGTCGTTGTGCCCACGAGGCTCACGCATCAGTGCACAGCGCAGCCAATCATAATTTTCTTCAGAAAGCGCCGCTTCTCGAGGATATCTGAGCCAGCTGGGTACGGAATGCCGCTGTGAATAATGCAGAGGGGTTCGCCCTCCGTATGTGTATAGATGACGTCGAAGATATCTTGCTGACGCATGTAACGTCTCCCTTTATCAAGTTTTTCTCAGTTGCGCTCGGACAGAATGTCGAGGCCGATTGTGAGCTCGAGAACGATGATGATTGCTACTGCCGCGACTATAATGGTTATCGATGAAACGGCGGCGATAGTTGGATCTATCGAATACGGGACGTAGTTGAAGAGCTTTACGGGGATCGTGGTTAGCTCAGCGGTAGTGTTAAAAATGCTGCGTTCTACATTAATCCAGGACGATATGAAGGCAAAGATTGCTCCGCTTACTATGCCGCTTCGGATCAACGGAAGAGTGACAAGCCGGAAAGCCGTGAAAGGGCTTGCCCCGAGGTCAGCGGAGGCATCCTCAAGGGTGGACTGGTCCTCAGTTAATTGAGGAAGCACGGTCCGAAGGATGAATGGTATGATGATGACGACATGCCCAACCAGAAGGGCTGCAAAACTCCGGGTCAAGCCGATCGCAGTACCGTACTGCAAAAGTGCAGCACCCAGCACAACGTGCGGCAAGATCAAGGGGGACATCAGAAACGACGTCAGAAAAGTCTTTCCCGGAAATGAGTAGCGCGCGATCGCGATGCAGGCGGGCACTGCTAACACTACTGCGACGATAGTAGCCCCCGTCGCGAGGAGGGTACTYATCAAAAAGGCGTTCACATAAGATTGGTCTCCCAGCATTATGCCGTACCAGGAAACCGTCAAGCCAACGGGCGGAAATGCCAGGAAGCTTGTGGTCGTCATCGAAGACCCAATGATGACAATCAGAGGGAGAGCGAGATAGCCAAGCGCCACAAAGGCCCCAATTCGGATGAGAGCAATTATCATATCACTGTCCCTTGCCGAAACGGCCAGCGATTGCGACAAGGACAAGCGTCAGCACGAGCAGTGTTATGCTTAGTGCTCCCCCATAGTTGAAATCAAACACAGTACTGTATTGTTGGAAAATGAGCATTGAGAAGACGGTGATCCTGCCGCCGCTCAGAAGGGCAGGGGTCACGTACGCACTGACGGCTAGGGTAAATACCATGATGCCACCAGCCATAAGACCTGGCAGGCTCAGTGGAAACGTGATGTTCCAGAAGGTCGCTGCAGGCCGAGCACCAAGATCGGCTGAGGCTCGCTCCAATGTCATGTCAACTTTCGCGAGCGCGTTCCCAACCGACAGAACGATGAACGGAAGCAGGATGTAAACCAGTCCGATCAATATCCCGAGCTCGGTGCCAATGAACCGTATAGGTCTATCGACGAGTCCGCTGGACACCAGTGACTCGTTGATTAAGCCGTTGCGTCCAAGCAGGACCATCCAGCCAAATGAGCGAACTATATTGCTCGTGAAGAGAGGAATGACGAGAAGTATGACGCATACGCGTCTTAATGGCCGCCATGAGACCACGCGGACAAGATACCACGCAAGAGGATAGCCCAGGAGAACACTAACGAGCGTTGTGAGCACCGCAATCCGAAACGTGACCCACAAAACATCCCAGTGATATTGATCCAAAAGTATTCGTGCATAATTCGCGGAAGTCACCTCACCGCTTGAATTGGTCAGGCTCGCGAGCGCCGCGACTATCATCGAAAAAATGTAAAACCCGATGAAAAATGCGACGGGTAGGGCCACGAGCGGAAGAACTGAGCGGCTAAAACGAACGCTCATGAGCCCAAATCCGCGATCAGATGGAGACGCTCTGGCCTATAGCCCGCAGTGACAGGGGAACCCGCCCTCAACGCGATCGGTAAATCTCCCGATATGCGGCATGAAAGCGAAGTGCCGTTCGCGCGCATATTGACCAAGGTGTAACTCCCAACGCCGATAACATCCTCGACGATCGCCTGGACCGTTGAAAAGCCCGCCGTTTCGGGAGCTTGCAGAAGATAGACATCTTCCGGCCGCAAAACTGCTGTAGCGCGTGTTCTGGAAGGAAGATCGCCCCGATCAAGCGAAAGCGAACCAAGCTCCGGCTGGAGGCGGCCGTCGGCCCTCGGTGAGCATGCTATGAGATTTGCATCTCCAATAAAGTCAGCGACAAACCTCGTCGCGGGGGCGCGATAAATCTCGGCGCCTGTCCCAATCTGTTCAATCCTGCCGTTGTTCATCACTACGACCCGGTCGGCCATAGTAAGGGCCTCTTCCTGGTCGTGTGTGACAAAAACAAATGCGATTCCGAGCTTCGCCTGAATGTGCTTGAGTTCGATCTGAACCTGCTTCCTGAGTTTTAGATCAAGAGCACTAAGGGGCTCATCAAGAAGAAGGAGAAGCGGCTTGTTTACTATCGCCCTTGCAAGAGCCACACGTTGCTGCTGTCCTCCTGAGAGTTCTCTGGGAAATCGATGGCTATAACCGGACAGCCCCACAAGTTCGAGAGCTTCTCAAGCGCGCCTTTCGGCTTCGCCCGTCGCAATACCCTTTCGGCGGGGGCCGTATGCGACGTTGTCGATCACGCGCATGTGAGGAAACAACGCGTAGTTTTGGAACACCGTGTTGAGGGTCGACGGTAGGGTGGAAGTTTCGTCACATCCTCCCCCGAAAGTCGGATGGACCCCTCCTCGGGGGTAAGAAACCCGGCGATACAGCGCAGTAGAGTGGTCTTGCCACAGCCTGAGGGACCGAGCAACGCAACGAATTCCCCGCTCCCAACCTCAAGCGAAACATTCGATAAGGCCGCTTGCCCTCCGAAACGCTTCGACAACGAATTTATGGATAGGAGCGAGGTTTCCATAGCGTCACCAGCAACCCTTCTGATGGATAGGCTTACTTGCGCGCGATCTCGCGGTTTCAGAGATCGACAATCTGGCCCCGTCGGCTGTTGACTAGGTTGCAGTCAAAAAGCTGGAGGTCTTTTACCGAGCCCCTCTCGCCCCAGGGAAGCTTGCGAGCCGCCTCAGGTTTTACCACGACGCCCTTGATCGACGGACCGAGGTAAAGCTTTTCTGCAAGACATGCAGAAGCCTCGGATGTCAGCGCCTGATTGATGAATTTTTCGGCCGCTTCCTTTTTGCGGGTTCCCTTAACCAAGTGAAGGCGGGCATCTGTCGCCCAAGCACCCTACTTGGGAACGGCGAACGCAATGGGCAGGCCCTTATCCGCAAGATCCCAAGCACCTACGTTAAAGTGAGCTCCGACGATTGCCTCGCCACTTTGAAACGCGTTTGTCGCGGCTCCCGACGAGTCGTAATAGAACGCAGCCTTAAGGTCCTTAATCTGCTTGAACGTTGCCGGAAGGTCATCGGCAGGTACGTTCCAGATCTTAGAAAGGAACATCACGAAAGGCACGCCGGATGAATTTGAGGGAGACGGGATAGTTACCGCATCCTCGAATTCGACTTTCCACAAGTCGTTCCAGGAGGTGGGTGCCTGCTTTACTTTTTGGGTGTTATAGGCGATTCCTAACGAATAATAGCCAGTCCCAACTGTATACACGGTTTCTGCTGTCTTATAGATTGCTTCGGGGACAACGTTACCGAGGTTAGGCAGATTATTTCCACCAATATTGTCCAAAACGTCGGCAGCAAGCGCGAGCTCGCTAATGCCGCAATCCATCCACGCTACGTCAATAGTAGGAGAGCTCTTTTGCTGCTGAAGCTTGGAAAGGGTAACGGTCGATGTGCCTATCTCTGGAGAAACCGTAATCCCCGTCGCTTTCGTAAATGGCTCCGCAACACAGGCACGGAAGGCATTGCCCCAGTTGCCGCCATACCACGCAACGGTGATAGACGACTGCTGTGCGAACGCCGCGGGGGCAAGAGCGGTAAGCGCGAAGGCATAAACGCCGAGAGCTTTAATGCGTGCCATTGTGGTTCCATCCCTGTTTGATCGTGTCCGAGCCGATCTGCCCGCCATGTTCGCCACACTACGGAACTTTTCGATAGAACGAATCAGCCGGATTGTTGAATATTTCCGACATGAGGACCCCGGACCAAACATCTGAGCGCCGATCTGGACTTGCAGTAGCGCCAAGCAATGCAATAAAATTGCGCGTCGGATTCGTACTGTTAGACCAGTTTACGCTCGCGGCGTTCTCTGGCCTTATTGACGCGCTTCGACTTGCCGCCGACCACGGAGGACGCAGTCGTCAGGTGCTTGCCAGTTGGGACGTGATGAGTCTCGGCGGTAGTCCTCGGTATTCAAGCTGTGGCGTAATGGTGACCCCTAATAT
>NZ_JBFUHH010000149.1:0-7169 GCF_056402495.1 Microvirga sp. P4_A5
CTCCCAGGGACTGTGCCTCAATCGTTGTCTTCGGACGGCCCCGAGGTCTCGCGGGGATAATGGCCCATCGGCTTGTTGCTTTGCGGCGGGATGATGTGGGTGACGCGGCCGCGCTTCTGCGGCGGAGCCGCCGATGGCGGCCTGCCCTGCACCGGCCGGGTCTCGGGCGGCGGCGGATTGGCGGCGTTGCCGATCCCGTTCAAAACGGCCCCAAGGGGAAAATACTGGGCCTCGGCTGGAAACGCCGACACGGCCAGCAGCGGCGGTCGCCGCTATTACAAATTTCGTCATCGAAAAACCTCCGGATCGCAGAGCAAGTCCGCACAGTTGATATGTTATAATGATAACGCATGAGTGCGAGCGACGCAACGTCATCCTGCTCGCCTTAGCCGGTCCTTACCCACGAAGGGCAACAGTCGCCGGTCAACCGACCTCATAGGCTCTCATCAGTGTGCGTTAGTCGGTTGAACAGGGGATGGCGCGAATGCGAACCATCCGAGGGAGACGGTCATGGCGACGAAAAGAGGCACATTGAATGCGGACATTCTCAACGGAACGTCGTCCCGGGACAGCCTTCTGGGATTCGGGGGCAACGACACCCTCAACGGTCTCGGCGGACGCGATAACCTCGATGGCGGCAACGGCAACGACAAGCTCTTCGGCGGCGGCGGCGCGGACGTTCTGCGGGGAGGCGCGGGCAACGACATCTTGAAGGGCGGAAGCGGCGACGACTTTCTCAACGGCAACGCGGGGAAGGACATTCTCACCGGTGGTGCGGGCGTCGACACCTTCATCTTCAAGCATGCGCGCGAAACCCGTCCCGGCAAGACCGCCGACGTCATTACCGATTTCTCCACCAGCGACTTCATCGATATCCGGAACATCGATGCGGATAAGGGCGTCGCGGGAAATCAGGATTTCAAGTTTCTCGGCGATAGCGCATTCACCGGCAAGGCGGGCGAACTGAACTACAAGTACGTCGGCTCCGGCGCGAATGCGAGAACGATCATCTCCGGCGACCAGAACGGCGACGGCGCCGCCGACTTCCAGATCGTTCTCCACAAACATATCGCCTTATCGGCCAACAACATCTTCGGCGACCTGTAGCGCGACAATCGCTCGCGGAGGTGCGGCGGCAGGCGGCGAAAGGTCGCTGCCACTGCTCGCATCAGGCAGGAGGGATGAAGCCAGAGACCCTCGAGGGGTGAGGTTAAAGTGATCTCACCCCTCCCGCGCGGCCCGCCACGCCACCACCAGATAAAACCGCCACCAGCGCCAGGAACGGCGTCATCGTCACCACGCCGCTCGACACGTTTCCGAAGATTATCGGCTTCCGCGGTTCCGGTGATGGAAACGGTATCGTCGGACGACAACCGCAACATCCCAAGCGCCGCCTGCTGAGCGGCTGAAAAACTCAGTTGCTTGTCCGAAACGTCAATCACATCGACGCCCCTGGAACGGAGTGCGAGAATATCCGAGGCTGTGAGGCTGCTCACTTTCGCGCCCGTGTCGACGGAGGCGAGCGCAAGTCCCGACTTCGCCAGCACGGTCGCCGAGTCGACGGTCAGCGTCAGCCTATCCTCGGCGGTGTCGAGAATGTCCACTTTCTTCGCGAGAAGCTTAGCTAAATCAGCCGCCGACATGGCCGAGATGGCAGCTGCGGAGGTATGAGGTGCCCATGCCTCAACGGTGTGTCGAGCCCTCACCCCTCCCGCGCGGCCAGCCACGCCACGGCCAGATACACCGCCACCAGCGTCAGGAAAGCCGCCATCGTCACCACGCCGCTCGATACGATTCCGGGGAAGAAGGCTGCGAGGATGAGGTGGCTGAGGACTGCCAGCAGCCACATGATGCCGCCCCAGGTCGAGGCCATCCACAGGCCGACCGCGGCGATGAGGTCGATGAGGGCGAAATAGACGATGGTGGATTGGTAGCCGGTCGAACGGCTCTCGAAATGGCCGATGGGGGTCCAGATGCCGAGGATGATGGCCCAGGCGCTCAGGCCCTTCATGATCCAGAGAACCGAGAGCACCCGCATGAACCAGGTCATGACGAAGGTCCAGCGCCGCCTGCCGCCTCCGGCGCGTTCCTCGATGCGGTCCGAGGGCGCCCGCATGGCGGCTTCCCGGATGGCGTGATGGTTGCCGTTGCGCGTCATCACGCGATCTCCAGTTCGTCGGGGCCGAGATCGGCGAAGTAGCGCTCGATCGCCGCCTTGTCGACGGCTCCGAGCTCCGCCGGCTGCCATTGCGGGGTGCCGTCCTTGTCGATCAGCACGGCGCGAACCCCCTCGAAGAAATCCCGGCCTTCGAAGATCCGGGAGACAATGCGGAACTCGGTCTTCATCGCCTCGGCGAAGCTCAAAGCCCCGCCGCGCCGCATCTGTTCGAAGGTAATCGACAGGCTGGTGGGGGATTTGGTCGCGATGGCCCGGTGCATCCGCCGCGCCGGCTCGGAATCGTCCATCGCGAGGCAATCGAGGATCGCCGCGACGCTCTCCGCCTGAAAGCACCGGTCGATCAGCGCCGCCTCGCGGGCGAGCGGGGCCTCGCCGGGACCGACGGCGCGCGCAGCAAGCGCCTGGTCCACCGGCGCGCCGGCCGCCAGTTCAGCGAGCAGGGCATCGAAATCCGAGCCGTCCACCGCATGGGTTGCGAGCCCCAAAAACATGGCGTCGGGGCGTTTGATGCGCTCGCCCGTGAGCGCGATATAGCGGCCCATCTGTCCCGGCAATCGGGGCAGCGCGTAAGTCGCGCCCACATCGGGGAAGAAACCGATTCCGACCTCCGGCATGGCGAAGAGGTAGCGTTCGCCCGCCACCCGATAGGGACCGTGCAGGGAAATTCCGACGCCGCCGCCCATCACGATCCCGTCGATGAGCGAGATGTAGGGCTTCGGATAGGTCTTGATGAGCGCGTTGAGCTGGTATTCCTCGCGCCAGAAGACGAGCGCCTCGCGCGCCTGTCCGGCCAAGCCGAGCTCGGTCAGGCGGCGGATGTCCCCGCCGGCGCAGAAAGCCTTGTCGCCGGCGCCGCGCACGACGATGCGGGTGATCGCTGGATCGACCCGCCATGCATCGAGGGCCCGGCGCATCTCGCGCACCATTCCCAGCGACAGGGCATTGAGGGCGCGGGGCCGGTTCAGCGTGATGAGACCCGCCTCGCCGCGTGTCTCGCAGAGGATTTCGGATTCGGCTTCCATCGGGCTCCTCCCTTACGGTCTAAGGGCTTAGGACGCTCCGGGAGCCAAGGTCAATCGGCAGTCCGGCGCCCCTGACGGGGAATAAAAACAATCCCTGCGACGCCGGGGCCTTTTTTAGAGTAATTTAAATGTGCTAAGCGATTAAGCAGGCCGGCGAAGCAATCCGGCGTCGGATCAAAGGCTCATGTCGAAGCTGTCCCCGTTTCCCCGCCCGGCCGTTCAGGAAGCTGCCTCCGCGTCCCTCTCCCTGACCAAGCGTCCGCGCCGGAACCGCAAGGCGGATTGGTCGCGACGTCTGGTGCGCGAAAATACCCTCACGGTGGACGACCTGATCTGGCCGCTCTTTCTCGCCGAGGGCACGAGCGGCCGGCAGGCGGTGGGCTCCATGCCCGGCGTCGAACGGCTGACCATCGCGGAGGCCGTTCGCGAGGCCGAGCGCGCGGCGTCCCTTCGCATCCCGGCGATCGCCCTTTTTCCCAACACGGATCCCTCGTTGCGCGACGAACGCGGCAGCGAGGCGCTGAACACCCGCAATCTGGTTTGCCGGGCCGTGCGCGAGATCAAGCGGGCCGTGCCTGAAATCGGCATCATCACCGATGTGGCGCTGGACCCCTATACCAGCCACGGCCATGACGGCGTGATGGATGGCGACCGCGTCCTCAACGACGAATCCGTCAGCGTGCTCGTCGGCCAGGCGCTGCTGCAGGCCGAAGCCGGCGCCGACATCATCGCCCCCTCCGACATGATGGACGGCCGCGTCGGCGCCATCCGCGCAGCGCTCGACGCCTCGGGCTTCCACGACGTGCAGATCATGGCCTATGCGGCCAAATACGCATCCGCCTTCTACGGCCCGTTCCGGGACGCGGTCGGCACCAGCGCGACGCTCGTCGGCGACAAGCGCACCTACCAGATGGATCCCGGCAACTCGGACGAGGCCCTGCGGGAAGTGGCGCTGGATCTCGAACAGGGCGCCGACATGGTGATGGTGAAGCCAGGCCTGCCTTATCTCGACATCGTCCGGCGCGTGAAGGACACCTTCGCGGTTCCGACCTTCGCCTACCAGGTCTCCGGCGAATACGCGATGATCGAAGCCGCCGCCCGCAATGGCTGGATCGACGGCGACAGGGTGATGATGGAAAGCCTGCTGGCGTTCAAGCGCGCGGGGGCTGACGGCATCCTCACCTATTTTGCGCCCCGGGTCGCCGAAAAGCTGAAGGCCCTCGGCTAGACGGCGTCCAGGTTTTCGTGCGCGGCCCGCTTTCAGCGAATATCCGGCGCGCCGCGATCCTGTTTTGCACCGGACTTCTGTTGGCGGGATGCGCGTCGTCCCTCGACGCGCAGCAGGCGCGCATCTGCCGCTCCGCCCTCCCCGCTTTAAATCCCGGCGCGCATGTGAATGTGGTGAGGGTGGAGGCCGGCCCCGCGCCGCGCAGCCTGCGGATCGACTACGATGTGGACGTCCCCGGACGTCCCGTGCTGAACCGGTTCGCGATCTGCCGTTTCGCAGCCGAAGGGCTGTCGCCCAACAAGGCCGAGTTGATTGAAATCGCCACCGAGCAGGGTCCCCTCTCGGGAGCGAGCCTCTACCTTCTCAAACGCTACTATCTCGAAAGCCCGGAGGGGGTCGCGGGCGATCCCGGCTCTCCGCCCGCCCTGAAAGCCGTCGAAATCCCGTCGGACGCGGCCTACCTTGCCCAGCAACTTCTCGCAGGATTGCCGCGAACCGCCATCTACGGCCTGCTGGCGGTCGCCTATTCGCTGGTCTTCGGGCTCACCGGACGCATCAACCTCGCCTTCGGCGAGATCGCCGCCATCGGTTCCGCCGCCACCATCGCCGCCGCCTCGATCCTGCTGGGCCTCGGATCGAGCGCGCCCGTCACGGGTCTCGCGGCGGGCCTCGTCGCCGCCATGTTCGCCGGCGCGATCTACAACGCGGTCGGGGGCTATTTCGTCATCGGCCGGATCCGGACGCGGAGCAACCAGCCGAGCCTGATTGCGACCGTCGGCCTGTCCCTGCTCCTGATGGAATATCTGCGCCTCGTGCAAAGTCCGGTGACGGTGTGGCTGCCGCCGGTCTGGTCCGCCCAATGGCCCATTGCCCGGGCTGGCAGCTTCGTGGTGACGCTGACGTTGCTGTCGCTCGTGACCTCCGGAATCGGGCTCGCGGCCGCGGTTTTCCTGGTCTGGCTGATGCGCGACAGCACGTTCGGACGATACTGGCGGGCCTTCGCGGACGACGCGCGGGCCGCCGCGCTCTTCGGCGTCGACGGATCGAGGCTGCTGATCCAGACCCTCGCGCTCGCCGGAGCGATGGCGGGCTTGTCGGGGATGCTGATCGTCGCGCAATACGGCGGGCTCGGCTTCGCGGGCGGGTTCCAGTTCGGGCTGAAGGCGCTGATCGCGGCCATCATCGGCGGCATCGGCTCCATCCCCGGGGCGTTGCTGGGCGGGCTCTTCGTCGGCTTGTTCGAAACCCTGTGGTCTGCCTATCTACCCATCGAGGCGCGCGACATGGCGCTTTATGCGACACTCATCGTGTTCCTGATCCTTCGTCCCGGCGGATTGCTGGGATTACGGGATCCAACACCGCGATCCGTCTGACGGACGCCAGAACAAGAGCGGAGGCCGCCTTGGCAGATTACGCCATCACCATCGACGACATCCGGCGTGCCGCGGGCACCATCAAGGGCCAAGTCCTGCGCACCCCGCTGGTACCCTCCCCGCGCCTGTCCCAGCTCACCGGCGCGAGCGTATTCGTGAAGCACGAGAACATGCAGCCGACCGGCTCCTTCAAGGAGCGGGGCGCCGTCACCAAGCTCGAAAGCCTCAACGCGGATGAGCGACGGCGCGGCGTCATCGCCATGTCGGCGGGCAACCACGCGCAGGCGGTCGCCTACCATGCGCGACGCCTCGGCATCCCCGCCACCATCGTGATGCCGGAAAGCGCGCCTTTGGTGAAAGCGGAAAACACCCGCTCCTACGGCGCGAAGGTCATCCTGTTCGGCGAGACCCTCTACGAATCGGCGGACCGCGCGCGCCAGATCGCGGCGGACGAACAGCTCGTCTTCGTCCATCCCTACGACGATCCGAAAGTCATGGCGGGCCAGGGCACCATCGCCATCGAGATGCTCGACGACATGCCGGATCTCGACCAGCTCGTGGTGCCGATCGGCGGCGGCGGCCTCATTTCGGGCATCGCCATCGCGGCGAAGGCGATCAAGCCCGGCATCGAGATCATCGGCGTGGAGGCAGCGCTCTACCCGTCGTTCCAGAATRCCATCCGGCACGAGGACCGCCCCATCGGCGGCGCGACACTCGCAGAGGGCATCGCCGTCAAGGCCGTCGGTCAACTGCCCCTGCCGATCGTTCGCGACCTCGTGTCGGAGATCATCCTCGTCGAAGAGCCGCTGATCGAACGGGCGGTGAACGCCTATGCGACCTTCCAGCGGACGATGGCGGAAGGCGCAGGCGCCGCGGGTCTCGCCGCCATGCTGGCCCGGCCGGAGCGCTTCAAGGGCAAACGCGTGGGGCTGGTGCTCTGCGGCGGCAACATCGACGCGCGCATCCTCGCCTCGGTGATGGTGCGGGAGCTGGAGCGGGACGACCGCATCACCTCCTTCCGCATCACCTCCAACGACAAGCCCGGGCTGCTCGGCCGCGTGGCGACCCGGCTGGGAGCGCTAGGCGCCAACATTCTGGAGGTTTCCCACGGCCGATTGTTCCTCGACGTGCCCGCCAAAGGCGTTTCCATCGACATCACTATCGAAACTCGCGACAGAGAACATACATTGGAGGTGTTCCGGGCCCTCGCGGCTGACGGACTGGCCCCGCAACGGATCGACTCGCGCTGCTTGTCGGAAACCGCCTACTGAAGCATTTTCGAGCGAAGTCGATACCGGTTCGCGTCAAGAAAATGCGCAAATGAAAAAGTGATGGAGAAGACCATGGCCAACGGGCCTATCGTGCAA
>NZ_JBFUHH010000150.1:0-7067 GCF_056402495.1 Microvirga sp. P4_A5
GCCCAGTATCTCGGCTTTCTGCAGGGTATCGTCGTGGGCGATTTCGGACGTAGCTTCATGGGCGGCACGCCCGTATCCCTGCTTATTTCGAAAGCCTTGCCGGCAACGCTGCTCTTGGCCTTCACGTCCCTGCTGGTTTCGATCGTGCTGTCGGTGCCGCTCGGCATCTACGCAGCGGTCAATCGGGGACGTTGGCCCGATCAACTCGTTCGCGTCGTCTCGCTGGTGGGTCTGTCGTTCCCCAATTTCTGGCTCGCCATCATGATGGTGCTGTTCTTCTCCATCACCCTCGGCCTGTTGCCGCCGAGCGGCATGGAGGGACCTGAAAGCTTCATCATGCCTGCGCTGACGATGGCCATCATCCTGACGGCGACCAATGTCAGGCTGGTGCGCACGTCGATGCTCGAAACCCTGTCCCAGCAATACATCATGGTGGCGCGCTCGAAGGGCCTGAAGGACCGGGTGGTGCTCTACAAGCACGCGCTTCGCAACTCCGCCATTCCGCTGGTCACCTATATCGGCCTGCAATTCGGAGGCCTGATCGGCGGTATTGTCATCGTCGAACGGGTGTTCAACTGGCCCGGCATGGGGACGCTGGCATTCGACGCGATCTCGGGGCGCGACTATCCCGTGCTGCAGGGCTCCATCACGGTCCTTGCTTTGTTCATCGTGCTCATCAATCTGTTGGTCGACATCGCCTACGGGCTCATCGACCCGCGTATCCGGACGGAGTGACAGCCATGGCGACAGCTCAGGCTGAACGCTCCACACGGTGGCGTTTCAAGTCGTTCGAACTCATCGTCGGTCTCGCCCTTACGGGCGGGATGACGTTGGCGGTGCTGTTCTCACCGCTGCTGTTTCCTGATGGCGGGGAGAGCATGGATCTAATGGCGCGGCTCATTCCGCCGTTTCAGAGTCCTGCGCATATCCTTGGAACCGACCCTCTCGGCCGCGACGTGCTGGCGCGCGTGATCGTCGGGGGAAAGATTTCACTCATGGTCGGCGTTCTGTCGGTGATCGGCGCCGTGATTGTCGGGACGCTTGTCGGCCTCGTTGCCGGGTATTATCGCGGTGTCGCTGAAATTTTGCTGATGCGGTTTGCCGATATTCAGCTCGCGCTGCCCTTCATCCTCATCGCTATCATGTTCCTCGCCATTCTCGGAACCGGCATCGACAAGGTGATCTTCTTCATGATCGTGGCGCAATGGGTGCAATATGCGCGCCTCGTGCGTGGCTCGGTCCTCGCCCTGCGCGATCGGGAGTTCATCCTGTCGGCGCGCGCCATCGGCGTCGGAAATCTGCGCATCATCTTCCAGCATATTCTCCCGAACGTTCTGGGCCCCATCGTCATCCTGATGACCTTGAACGTGGCCAACAACATCTTGCTTGAAAGCAGCCTGACCTTCCTTGGTCTCGGTGTCGATCCGCTCATTCCGAGCTGGGGCGGGATGCTGGCCGATRGCCGCACATATCTGCAATCCGCATGGTGGGTGAGTGTCTTCCCGGGGCTCGCTATCATGTTCACCGTTCTCGGGCTGAATCTCCTTGGCGATTGGCTCCGCGATTACCTCGATCCCACAGGACAGACTTCAAAATGACCCTCTTGCTTGACGAGCGGATTCCGCGGACGCTCGACATCATCGTTCGCGACTGGGCGTTGGAGGCCAATCGCGGGGCACGGCTGGAAGCCTGGGTCTTCGAGGACTCAGCCGCGCGGCGACGCGCCGAGGAGCAGCTCTCCGAGGCCGGTGTCGCGGCGCGCATTCGCTCGGCCTACAAACCGCTGGTCCATGCCTTTCTGGACGAGATCGACCTATCCAATCTGGCGCGCGTGACCGTGCGCTATCCCGTCCATCCCGAGGCGCTTCCGCTTCGTTTCCTGTCCGAAGCCTATCCACTGTCGGCCCTGCTCGATCTGGTGGAAACCAGTTTCGAACCAGGCGAGGCCGACCTGACCTATCGGGTGCGGGCGGAATATCGAGACGGCCAAGTGGCCGAGACGGAAATCTTCGCCCCGAACCGCCTCCGTCCAAACCATGTGGAGGAAATCGACCTGACCCCGACCGGCTGGCTCCGGGTCTGGCGCGCCGGAGACGATGCGCCCGAGATCGATCAGGCTATCGAGACGGAACATGAGATCGTCTTCCGTAAGGTTATGCACGCCCTCGCGGCACATGAGTGGCCGGCGGCGGAACCCTACGCCGAAACGATCGCGATCGATGTTGTCATCTCGGGGATCGAGCGACCCCTGCCTTACGGGGACGAGGTGATGAGCACGCGCGAGGCGCTGCACGAGGATTTCTATTTCTCGCTGCTCGAGTTTTTCAAACGACGGTCCGGCAGGCCGCCGGAGGATCGCAGCCTGCAGCCGGGGCAGATCGTGCCGGACATCCGCGAAGGGGAAGGCGATGCCCTCGTCACCGTCAAGCTCGCGCGCTTTGACGAACCCTCGGATGTTGCGAGATCGACGCAGGATCTCGAGCGCGCGGACGCCGCGCTGGATATGGCGCAGATCCATCGCGAGCTTGCGGCCTTGCCGGGCGAGCCATTTGAAGGCGTGTCGCGTGAGGGCCGGCCGGTTCGCGGGCTGTATCGGATAGGGACCCGGCCCGCCGTTCTGGTGAGCGCGGGGCAGCACGCGAACGAGACCTCCGGTCCCGTCGGAGCCTTGCGGGCGGCACGCCATCTTCTGTCGGATCCCGAGGCCCATGTGGCGCTCATCGCGGTCGAGAATCCCGATGGCTATGCGCTGCATGGCCGTTTGTGCGAGCATAATCCACGCCACATGCATCACGCGGCGCGCTACACGTCGCTCGGCAACGACCTGGAATACGACAAGGGCAATCGGACCTATGAGAAGGGCGCGCGCAACCAGGCGCTGGCGCTTTCGGCTGCCCAGCTGCATGTCAACCTTCATGGCTATCCGGCGCACGAATGGACCCGGCCTTTCACCGGTTATCTGCCGCGCGGGTTCGAGCTTTGGACGATTCCCAAAGGGTTCTTTTTGATCATGCGCCACCATGTGTCCTGGGCCGGGCAGGCGCGGGTGCTCGTCGAAGCGGTGACCAAGGGCCTGACCGCCGTTCCGGGCCTGGCCGAGTTCAATCGCCGGCAAATCGAGGTCTGCTCGATCCATAGTGGCGGCGCGCCCTATGAGATTATCAACGAAGTCCCCTGCCTCATCACGGAGGACGAGCGCCATCCGTCCCCGCTGACACTGATTACAGAGTTCCCGGATGAGACCATTTATGACGAGGCCTTCCGCTTCGCCCATACGGTCCAGATGACCACGGTGCTCGCGGCCGAGGCCGCTTTCGCCGCCATGATGTCGGAGCAGGTCGCATGAAACCCGTCGCACTCGTCACCGCCTCGAGCCAGGGAATGGGCGAAGCCATCGCGCGCGAACTTCGCGCCCGCGGCTACGAACTCGCGTTGATGGCGCGAACCGAGCGTGTCGTGGCTGTCGCCGATGAGCTTGGTGGGTTGGCAATGCAGGGCTCCGTTACGGAGCCGGCGGATCTCGAACGGTTCGTAAAGCTCGCCATGGAGCGTTACGGCAGGATCGACGCGGTGGTGAACCACACAGGCCACCCGCCCAAGGGCGATCTCCTTGCCATTCCCGATGCCGACTGGCATCTCGGGCTCGATGTCGTCCTGCTGAACGTCGTGCGCATGGCGCGCCTTGTGACGCCGATCATGGAAAAGGCCGGCAGGGGCGCCATCGTCAACATCTCGACCTTCGCGGCTTTCGAACCGGATCCGGATTTTCCGGTTTCCGCAAGCCTGCGCACGGCGCTCGCCGCTTTCACCAAGCTCTATGCGGATCGCTATGCGCGGGCAGGGATCCGCATGAACAACGTCCTACCGGGCTTCATCGACAGCCTGCCCGAGAAGGCGGACCGCAAGGCCCGCATTCCGATGGGTCGCTACGGAACCGCGGGTGAACTGGCAAAAACCGTCGCTTTTCTGCTCTCCGAGGATGCCGGATACGTGACGGGGCAGAACCTTCTGGTGGATGGCGGGCTGGTGAGAGGGCTTTGACGTTTGCGTCGCCTGGCCGGTCTCATGCAGGGCAGCCGTGTAGCCGGTTCGCCTTGCTCCTGCCGTCCCCCCCTGCTAACTGACACGCAATTCCACTCACCGCGACCAGATTTCAGCAGGGTTTTTCCGTGGCTCGTCAATTCATCTATCACATGCGTGGCCTCACCAAGGCCTATTCGAGCGGCAAGAAGGTCCTCGACGATGTCCATCTGTCCTTCTACCCGGATGCCAAGATCGGTGTGCTGGGCGTCAACGGCGCCGGTAAATCGACCCTGCTTCGCATCATGGCGGGCATCGATACCGATTGGAACGGCGAAGGCTGGGTCGCCGAGGGCGCCCGGGTCGGCTACCTGCCGCAGGAGCCGAAACTCGACGAAACGAAGAATGTCCGCGAGAACGTGATGGAAGGCGTGGCGCCCCAGCGCGCGCTTCTCGATCGCTACAACGAACTGGCGATGAACTATTCGGACGAGACTGCCGACGAGATGACCCGTCTGCAGGACGAGATCGAAGCCAAGGATCTCTGGAACCTCGATTCGAAGGTCGAACAGGCGATGGATGCCCTGGGCTGCCCGCCGGACGATTGGTCGGTCGACAAGCTGTCGGGCGGCGAGCGCCGTCGCGTGGCGCTCTGCAAACTGCTGCTGGAACAACCCGAATTGTTGCTTCTCGACGAGCCGACCAACCACCTGGACGCCGAGACGACCGGCTGGCTCGAGGGCCATTTGCGCTCCTATCCGGGCGCCATTCTCATCGTGACCCACGATCGCTACTTCCTCGACAACGTCACCGGCTGGATCCTCGAGCTCGACCGCGGCCGGGGCATTCCCTATCAGGGCAATTACTCGTCGTGGCTGGAGCAGAAGCAGAAGCGTCTGGAGCAGGAAGGTCGCGAGGACGAGGCGCACAAGCGCACGATCGAACGCGAGCGCGAATGGGTATCGGCCACCCCAAAAGCCCGTCAGGCAAAGTCCAAGGCGCGTATCCAGCGTTACGAGGACCTCGTGGCGCGGGCGGAGGAGCGAGGCGCCACGACGGCGCAGATCGTCATCCCGATCGCCGAGCGCCTCGGCAACAACGTCATCGAATTCGACAATCTGACGAAGGGTTTCGGCGACAAGCTCCTGGTCGACGGTCTCTCCTTCAAGCTCCCGCCTGGCGGGATCGTGGGGATCATCGGCCCGAACGGCGCCGGTAAGACGACCTTGTTTCGGATGATCACCGGGCAGGACCAGCCGGATGGGGGCAGCATCAAGATCGGGGACAGCGTGAAGCTGGGCTACGTGGACCAAAGCCGCGATTCCCTGGACCCCAACAAGACCCTTTACGAGGAAATTTCAGGCGGCAACGAGATCCTCTATCTCGGCAAGCGCGAAATCAATGCGCGCGCCTATTGCGGCGCGTTCAACTTCAAGGGCCCGGACCAGCAGAAGAAGGTCGGCGTGCTCTCCGGTGGCGAACGCAACCGGGTGCACCTCGCCAAGATCCTGAAGTCGGGCGCCAACGTGCTCCTCCTCGACGAGCCGACCAACGATCTCGATGTGGACACCCTGCGCGCGCTCGAAGAAGCGCTCGAGGAATACGCAGGCTGTGCCGTCGTCATCAGCCACGATCGCTGGTTCCTAGACCGCATCGCCACCCATATTCTCGCGTTCGAGGGCGACAGTCACGTCGAGTGGTTCGAAGGAAACTTCGCGGATTACGAGGAGGACAAGAAACGCCGCCTCGGTCAGGATTCGACAATCCCTCATCGGCTGAAATACAAGAAGTTCACGCGATAAGCGGGCGAGGCCGCACGTTTTTTGGACGTGCGGCCCCGTTTGTCGCGGAGGACGTAGCGTAAGGCCTTGCAACGGCGTTCGGACGGTTGGGTTTTGAAGCCAAACGGTGTATGACCCTTGAGGCACAGGCCTTGAGAAAGTTGTCCCGTGCCCTCCGACGAAATTGCCCTCTTCGAGACCGTCCAGACACCCGAGCAAGCCGTTGCTCGACTGATCGCGCTCTATGACGCGGCAATCGATGCGCAGCGCCATGCGCTGGAACGCTTTTTTGCCACTCATGTAGCCCCCACCCCCGAAGAACGGGCGCAGTTCCGATACCCCGAACTCCGCGTGATCTACCGGGCGACGGCTGTTCCGCCGGTCAAGCAGCGGGCTTACGCGAAATTTCAGGGCCCCGGGGTCTACGCGACGACGGTGACCCAGCCCGCCTTTTTCAAGAACTACCTGCTGGAGCAGCTCAACTACCTCGTGGGCGATTATGGCGCCACCATCGAAGTCGGCGTAAGCGACCAGGAAATACCCTACCCCTATGTGTTCGAAAGGGGAGACGAGCTTGGCCGCGGGGCACATTCGGCGGCCGAGTTGGCCCAGCACTTCCCGACACCGCTGCTCGCGAAAGTCGGTGACGAGATCGCCGACGGCACCTGGGAATTCCGGGAGGGCGAGCCTCGCCCGCTCTCGCTCTTCGACGCGGCGCGCACGGATTATTCCCTCCGGCGCCTCGTCCATTACACTGGCTCCGACTGGCGGTCGGTTCAGCCATGGATCCTGCTGACGAACTACCACCGCTATGTGGACCAGTTCGTCCGTTGGGCCATTTCCGAGCTTGCAAATGAGAACAGCGCCTATGTCAGGCTGGTTCTGCCGAGCGGGGTCGTCATCGAGCGGGGCCTGCCGGACGAAACCGTAGCCGAACTCGTGGGCTCTTCGCCGTGGCATCGCTTTCAGATGCCCGCCTACCACCTCATTCATCGGGATGGGCACGGGGTGACGCTCGTCAATATCGGCGTCGGCCCCTCGAACGCCAAGAACGTCACCGACCACCTAGCGGTCATTCGACCCCATTGCTGGCTCATGGTCGGCCATTGCGGCGGATTGCGGCAATCGCAGACCATCGGCGATTATGTGCTGGCTCATGGCTATCTCCGCCGCGACCACATCCTGGATGACGCGGTGCCGCCCGAAATACCCATTCCAGCCCTCGCGGAAGTACAGGTCGCGCTGCAAGAGGCAGCCCAACATGTC
>NZ_JBFUHH010000151.1:0-6861 GCF_056402495.1 Microvirga sp. P4_A5
ACTCGGGCCATCGAAGAGCTTCGCGCCGTCTCCGTCCTTGTCGATACGAAGGCGCCAGAGGACGCGGCCGGTTTCAAGACATGGCTTCAAGCGGTCGCCCAGAAGGCGGCGGAAGCAGGCAACGAGGGCGGATTCCTGGGCTTCGGAGGCGTCGCGGTCAGCGAAGCGGAGAAAGCGACCCTCGTCGAGATTTCCTCGGCGCTCGGCGGCAAGACGTCTTTCGCCTGATTCACTTCGCCACCTTGTTGTCTTCGGCATGAAGGCTTCACGCGACCACGATCCTCATGCGCCGATCGAAGGAATTGTTTTTGCTATAGGCGGTTCCGATCTTGGAGTTTCGAACGGCGTTATCGGAAGCGGACGTTCGAACCGGCGTGGTCTAGACACGCTGCCGCACCCGCTGCGTCTGGACCGGGCCCACTCCGTGCCCATGCGGGCAGGACGACCACCTTCGTCTTGACCGGCGTCCGTGAATACAGGTGCATCATGTCCTGACTGAGGAGGCCGACGCAGCCGCTTGTGACGCCTGTGCCGATCGACTCGGCCTCGCTGGGAGCGGAGATCGTGTAGAGTGGCGATGGACCCGGTTCGCTGGCGCTAGCCGCGGATGAGAGATTCGAATACTGGACTACAGCCACCGGTTCCGCCGAAAGCGCCAATAGAGCCAGGTGCAAACCGCGATGATTACCGTCAGCACGAGGACGTAGCCGTACCTCCACTGCAGCTCGGGCATGACATCGAAGTTCATGCCGTAGATTCCGGCCACAGCCGTCGGCACTGCCAGGATAGCCGCCCAGGCCGCGAGCTTGCGGGTGATCTCGGTCTGCTGCGCCTGGCCCGTCATCAGACTGGTCTCGAACGCGAAGGCCAGCACCTCACGCAGGGATTCGATCTCCTCCTGGACCCGGCGGATGTGGTCGGAAACATCGCGGAAGTGGGGGTACATCACGGCATCGATCCCCGGCAGCCCCGGCATTTCGAGACGCCGGCAGACTTCCACCAGCGGAACGGCGGCGTTGCGCAAACGCAGCAGATCCCGTCGCAACTGGTACAGCCTCGCAACGTGAAGCCGTGTCGGTCTTTCGGCGAGGATGTCGTCCTCAATGTGCTCCACTTCGTGTTGCACGGCTTCAATCACCGGCATGTAGTTGTCTACGATGAAATCGAGAATGGCATAGAGGATGAAGTCCTCGCCTTCGGAGAGCGACTTGGGAGCCGCTTCACAGCGTTCGCGGACCGCCGTGTACGAAGTCGAGGCGCCGTGGCGGACCGACACCACATAGCCTTGCCCGACGAACAGGTGGGTCTCGCCAAAGGCAACGCGCCCATCCAACATCTGGGCCGTTCGTAACACAATGAACAGAGCCTCGCCGTACTGTTCGAGCTTCGGCCGCTGATGCGCCTTGAGGGCATCCTCAATGGCGAGATCATGCAGGCCGAACTGTTTTTGAACCTGCCGCAGGAGGTCCAGCCCCGGCTCATGCAAGCCGATCCAAACCACGTGCCCGGGCTTGCGCGACCACTCGCCGGCCTCGGGGATCGGGATCTCAGCCACGCGTCGGCCGCACACATAGGCCGCAGAGGCGACCACGCCGGGAATTGCTTCGGACTGAACCGAAACGAGCTGGAGGGACTTCGCCATGCGGATCAACGCCGCGCCGCAGTGGATAGTGCCATCGCCACGGAGCCAAGAACCGATAGAGTCCACCCACAGGTGAAACCCGGCACCGCCCCAAATGAGTTCAGGGAAGCCATCCCGCACGGTAGCCGAGAGGAGCTGGTCGATGGCCGCGACAGGCACGAGCGGGGACGTCGCCGCAGAATTTCCCGACTCCGTGCGCGCCACGCCGACCTCCTTCTGGGCCCTGACCCTTGGGACCATCGGGGTGGTTTACGGGGACATCGGAACCAGTCCGCTCTACGCGCTCAAGGAGAGCCTTGCTGCGGCCACGGGGCACGCTGGCCCGGCCGCCCTCACCAAGGAGATGGCGGTAGGTGTGGTCTCGCTTATCCTGTGGGCGCTAATCATCATCGTAACGGTTAAGTACGTGGTCATCGTCCTTCGCGCTGACAACAACGGCGAGGGCGGCACCCTCTCGCTCGTCACGCTGGCGCACCGGGCCCTCGGGCAAAGCACTGGTCTGACAATCGTCCTGGGAATGGTGGGCGCCTCCCTCTTTTACGGCGACGTCATCATCACGCCGGCGATCTCAGTTCTTTCGGCAGTGGAGGGTTTCAAGCTAGTGACGCCCGCCTTCGAGCCTTACGTGGTGCCGCTCAGCCTTGCGATCCTGATCAGCCTGTTTGCCGTCCAGCGGTTTGGCACCGCAGGCGTGGCCAAGTTTTTCGGGCCGATCACAACTTTCTGGTTCCTCGTCATGGCTCTGGGCGGCCTGATGCATATCCGGGACGACCTGACCATCCTTGCCGCGATCAATCCGGTTCATGGCCTGAGCTTTCTGGCCGACCACGGCACAGCCGGGCTTCTCGCCCTCGGCGCGGTGTTCCTGTCCGTGACCGGAGCCGAGGCGCTCTACGCCGATCTCGGCCATTTCGGGCGCTCGCCGATCCGCGCCGCCTGGCTTGTCCTGGTTTTGCCGGCGCTTGCGCTGAATTATCTCGGCCAGGGCGCCATGTTGCTCGCTCACCCCGAAGGCCTCGAGAACCCGTTCTTCCTGCTCTACCCTTCCTGGGCGCTGCTGCCGATGGTGATCCTCGCCACCGTGGCGACGGTCATCGCAAGCCAGGCTGTGATCACGGGCGCCTTCTCCATCTCGCAGCAGGCGATGCACCTGGGCGTGCTGCCCGTTTCCGCGTGCTGCGCACGTCCGAGACCGAAAAGGGTCAGATCTACATTCCGTTCATCAACTGGCTCTTGCTCGCGGCCGTCATCCTGCTCGTCTTGCTCTTCGAGTCGTCGAGTGCCCTGGCCGCGGCCTACGGCTTGGCCGTGACGGGCGACATGGTCATCACATCGTGCCTGCTGTTCATCGTGGCGTGGAAGTTCTGGCGCTGGCCGGCGGTTCTGGCCGCGGCGGCAATTGCACCGTTTTTTGTCATCGAGCTCGTCTTCCTGGGGGCGAATGCGCTCAAGATCCCGCATGGCGGCTGGTTCCCGCTGCTGGTCGGCACAGGACTGTTCATCCTGATGCGGACATGGCGCAAGGGCTCGCGTCTGCTGGCTGAAATCTCCCACCGGGGCCGGCCGCCCCTGCCCGAGTTCGTTCGGATGTCCGAGAGAAGCACGGTGCCGCGGGTTCCGGGCACGGCCATTTTCCTCACGGGTAATGCACAGGACGTGCCTGCCGCGTTACTTCACAACCTGAAGCACAACAAGGTGCTGCACGACCACAACGTCATTCTGACCGTCGTCACCGAGGAAGTGCCACGCCTTCGAGACGAGCGGCGCGTCACTGTCGAGAAGCTCTCAGACCGGGTCTCGCGAGTGCAGGTGAAGTTCGGTTTCATGGAGACCCCGGATGTTCCAAAGGCCCTCGAAGCTGCGAACTTCAATCTGGGTGATGCCTCGTTCTTCCTGTCCCGGCGGACGCTGCGAGCGTCGGCCCTTGTGGGGCTGCCGCTCTGGCAGGACTATCTGTTCATTCCGATGGCGCGGTCCGCGAGCGACGCCTCTGACCAATCCTGTATCCCGGAAGACCAAGCCGTCGAGGTGGGCGCCCGGATTACCATCTGAACGAAGGCCATTTCAAGGATCTCACTATGATGTGCGGCACCGTCGAGAAGGTCGATGAAGCCCAGGGCAAGGTGACATGAACCCCTGGCCAGTCCCCAACCTCGACCTGGACGCGATGACGATGGTGTTTCGCGCGCAGCGCGTCCCGCATATCGTCTTCTTCTCGATCATTTCGACGCACGGCGCGAAGAGATCAATCAGCTCATCGGATGAGACATTGCTGCTCCGGGGGCCGTCTTGGGTCCCCTGCCCTGCGGTTTCATGAGACATCCTGTCAGCGGCAGCCGTTTCCTCGGCCTTCGGGTCGCAGCCATCGCCAGGCTCCAACAGCACATCAGGATGGTGGCTCCCCGAAGAGGCAGCCGCCATCAATGACACATGACAAAGCGTTATGTAGATCTTCTGTCGTTGTCGACGTGAGCAGGGAGGTGTGAACCTTGACGGAAATCGATGCGGCGATTGTCGGCGGCGGCGCGGCCGGGATTGCCGCGGGGAGGCACCTTGCCGCGGCGGGCGTGAGTTCAATCCTGATCGAGGCCGGCAACCGGACCGGCGGGCGCGCACGGACGATCGTGCGAAGYGGCATCCCGCTTGATCTCGGATGCGCCTGGCTTCATTCGGCCGATCGCAATCCTTGGGTTGACGTTGCCGCAGCCGAGAACTTCGAGATCGACCGGGTGCCACCCCCCTGGGGTCGTCAAGCTGGCAACCTCGGTTTCACATCAGAAGAGCAAGCGGAAGCTCAATCTGCGTATCAGAGCTTTCTGCGCCGGCTGCAATTGACGCCTCCCGTGAGCGACCGCGCCGCCGATGCACTGACCGCCGATGATCCCTGGAATGGCCGGGTCCAGGCGTTGAGCGGTTACATCAATGGTGTTCCGCTCGACCGGGTATCCGTTACCGATTTTCTCACCTACGACGACGCCGACACCGGGGTGAATTGGCGGGTCCGGGCAGGATACGGTGCGCTGATTGAGCATTCCAGCAGGAATCTCCATGTCGCGCTCGGCACCAGCGTCTCGTCGATCGACGCTTCGGGTGCGCAGCTGCGGATCGTGACGACGGCAGGCACGTTATCGTCACGCCTTGCCATTGTGACGGTCTCGACAAACGTTCTGGCCAGCGGCTCATTGCGCCTGCCTCCCGGACTGGACGACCGATGCGAAGCGGCCGCGCGCCTTCCGCTGGGATACGCCGAAAAAATCTTCTTCGCGCTCGATTCACCCCGCGGGTTCGAGACCGATACGCAAGTCATTGGACGCCCACGGGCGGCAGAATCCGGCAGCTACCATCTGCTTCCGTTAGGGAGACCCGTCATCGAGGGGTTTTTCGGCGGCCAAGGGGCAGAGGCCATCGTGGCGGCTGGCGAGCTCGGAGGCCCCGCTATTGCGCTCGATGAACTGGTCGGCTTGTTCGGCTCGGATATTCGAAGCCGTCTATGTCCGGTTGCTCGCTCGGGCTGGCTAAATGATCCGCGCATTGGAGGTTCCTACAGCCACGCATTGCCCGGACAAAGCGACGCGCGACAGATCCTCAGCGCCACCTACGAGGACCGCATCTTTTTCGCGGGCGAGGCTTGCTCCCCCGCGGATTTCTCAACGGCCCACGGAGCCTACACGACAGGCATCCGTGCTGCGACAGAGGCCCTGGAGGTCCTTCGAAGGTAGCAAGCGCGGCGGACTTGGCGCGCTCGCGGCGGGTGTGGGGCCATCCGAGATCGCCAACCACCTTGGGATCGGTCGCGCCTCAGTCTATCGCGCCCTCGCCCCGTAACTGCCTCTGCGCCACGCTCGCTTGCGCAAGCCGCACATTCCCCATGGCGGCAGTCCCGATGGCCCGCTGCACAGCTGCCGAAAGGTCCTGGACGAGCGCCGGAGTATAGCGGTCGTAGAGCGCCTGGTTGGAGCGTCCCAGTGCGTGCTCGCCGCTGAAGCTGCCGCCGTAGCGGATCACCACCAGCTCGAGAACCTGATCGCGGACCCGGCCGATATAGCCGGCATCCGGCCGCTCGGGATGGACGAGGTTGAAATGGACGCCGCCATCCGCAATGTGCCCGAAATCACAAACGGCAAGCTCCGGGAAAGTCTCTCCCAGCAGCCCAATGATTTCCCGCCGGAACCGCGCGAGATCGGAGCGTCGCAGGGAAAGATCGAACGCGATCACGTAGCCGGAAGCCTTCAGCCCTTCCGATAGCGCATGTCGGATCAACCACAGATCCTCCGAGCGGCCCACCAAGGCGTCGCTGAGCAGGGCAGGCTCGCCCTCGAAACTATCGGCCAGTACGCTTTCGAGGAACGACTCAAGATCCAATTCGCCCTCGCGCGGCGCCCAGCTTCGTGTCAGCTCCACCAGGATCGCATAAGGCGGGATCGTGCCGTGCGCGAAGGGATTGCGCAGATGCTTCACATGGCAGAGCGCACGCTCCATCGCATTGCGCGACATGCCCTCGAATGCGGTCAGATATTCCCCGCACCGTTCTTCCAGGTATCGCAGCAGGAGCGGCACGCTTTCATCGCTCTCTGGGACCACCAGGGCGGTTGCGGTCTGCCCGGGCCGGCGCTGGAGTTCCAGCACGGCTTTGGTGACGATCCCGAAGGCGCCGCTGGTGCCGATGAAAAGCTGCTTGAGGTCCACGTGGGAATTGTCCTTGCGTAGGCCGGATGCGAGGTCGAGGATAGTGCCGTCGGCGTCGGGCAGAACCACTTCCAGTCCGAGCACCTGCCGTCGCATCGAACCGTAGCGCAGAAAGCGCGCGCCGCCTGTGTTGGTGGCGACCATGCCACCGACCATCGGGTCCGCGCCGAGATCTACCGGCAGGAAGAAGCCGTGAGGCGCCAGCGCATCGTTCAGCGCCGACAGCCGGACGCCGGCCGCGACCTCGACGGTGCGGTTGTCGACATCGATCGCCAACGGTGTGGTGAGGCGGTCGAGGCTGAGGACGCCCTGCGCGCCCGAAGCGTCGGGCGTCGAGCCCCCGACCAGCCCGGTATTGCCGCTCTGCGGGATCAACCGGATGCCCTGCTTCACCGCATAAGCCATCACTGCCGATACCTGCTGCGTCGTCTCGGGGCGCACTACGAAGGCGGCCCTGCCCTCGTCGTATCGTGCGCCGATCTCATAGGAACGCATGAGCGACGGATCTTCGACGAGGCCCTTCGGCCCCACGA
>NZ_JBFUHH010000152.1:0-6627 GCF_056402495.1 Microvirga sp. P4_A5
ATCCGGAGATGGTGAAGGAAGTGCTCGACACCATGGTGAGCCTTGCCGACGAGGGCATGACGATGATCTGCGTGACCCACGAGATGGGCTTCGCGCGCCAGGTCGCCGACCGGGTGATCTTCATGGATTACGGACAGATCGTCGAGATGAACACCCCCGACGCCTTCTTCAAGAACCCGCAGCACGAACGCACAAGGCTGTTCCTGTCGCAGATCCTGCATTGATCGGCTCGATGGCTGTCATTCCGGGCTCGCTTCGCGCCCCGGAATGACGGAGTGAATTTCAGCTGGAGCGCTGTAGAAATCAGCTTGCGCGGTCCGCGCCGGTGGCGATCGGCAGGTCCTCGCGCGATCCCCATTCGGCCCATGATCCGTCATAAAGCGCTTTCGCCGGATGCCCCGTGGCCTCCAGCGCCAGCGACAGGATGGCGGCCGATACGCCCGAGCCGCAGCTGGTGATGACGGGACGGGTCACATCGATGCCGGCGTCGCCCATTGCTTTCTCGATCCCGGCTTTGTCTTTCAGCTTGCCGTTCTCGATGATGGTGGGAAACGGCAGGTTGATGCTGCCCGGCATGTGCCCGGCGCGAACACCCGGCCGGGGCTCCGGCGCCTCTCCCCGAAAGCGCTCGGCGGGCCGCGCATCGACGACTTGCGCCGACGAGGTGGCGAGCGCGTCGCGGACCTTGGCGGCGTCGGCGACGACGGAAGGATCGAATCGCGGCGTGAACGTCCTTGCGGGAAGCGGCCGGCCGGGGCCGCTTTCGATCGGGCGCCCCTCGGCTTTCCAGGCCGGAAAGCCGCCTTCGAGAATCCGCACGTCCCTGGCGCCGAAGGCGCGGAACGTCCAGCGAACCCGCGGCGCCGAGAACAAGCCGGCGCCGTCATAGACGATGACGATGGTGTCGTCGCCGATCCCCATCGCCCCCACATGGCGGGCGAATTCATCCGGCGAAGGCAGCATGTGCGGCAGCGACGACGAAGTGTCCCGCACGCTGTCGATGTCGAACCGGACGGCGCCCGGAATATGGCCGGCGAGGTATTCGGCTTCGGGGTCGCGGTTCTGGGTCGGCAAATACCAGGAGCTGTCGACGATGACGACGTTCGGATCGTCGAGATGCTCCTGCAGGCGGGCGGGTGTGACGAAAATCTGCGTCATGACGAACAATCCTTCCGATCAATCTACAAGCGCCAGGCGCACGCGGCGGTTCTGCTTGCCCTTCTTCTCGATATCGGTCACCGCGACGGTGCCGATTTCACCCGTGCGGCGCACATGGGTTCCGCCGCAGGGTTGCAGATCGATGCCCTCGATGGACACGAGCCGCACCTTGCCGGAACCGCGCGGAGGCTTCACCGACATGGTCTTGACGAGGCCGGGATTGGCATCGAGTTCCGCGTCGGTGATCCAACTTTCGGTCACCGCCGCGTCGCGGGCGATCAACGCATTGAGCTTGTCGGTCAGATCGGTCTTGTCGAGACCCGCATCGGGAATGTCGAAATCGAGCCGGCCGTCGCCATCCGCGATCGCGCCGCCGGTCACCGGGTAGGGCAGCACCACGCTCAAAAGATGCAAAGCGGTATGGACGCGCATTCGCTTGAGGCGGCGTTCCCAATCCAGCGCCAGCGACACCTTCTCGCCGGGCGTGAACTTCGCGGCCTGCTCAGGGCCAACGAGATGCGCGACCTGCGAACGGTCCGGCGCGTAGACCGTGTTGGTAACGGGAATGGCCTCTCCGTCGGCGCGATGAAGAACCGCGACGTCGCCCGGCTGCCCGCCGCCCTGCGCATAGCAGATGGTCCTGTCGAGAATAACGCCGCCCTCCGGCGTGACGGCGACGACGATGGCGTCGCAGGACTTGAGATAGGCGTCGTCGCGAAACAGAAGTTCGGTGGCCGTCATGGTGATCCTGCTCTTGGGCCTCTTGGGCCTCTTGGGCGCATACGAAACGTTGGGCGAGGAAGCTGAGGCCAAGAGGGCCCGTGGGTCAAGCGCCGATCAGCCACGCGTGCGCGCCAGCCGGAAGGCATCGAGCGCCCGCTCGCGCGCGGCCGCGTGGTCCACGACAGGACGCGGATAGGTTTCGCCGAGGATGACGCCGGCGGCGTCGAGATCGGCGAGCGGGGCATCCCAGGGCTTGTGGAGCCAGCGGTTCGGGAGGCCTGCCAATTCGGGCACGAAGGCGCGCGTATAAGCGCCATCCGGATCGAATTTCTCACCCTGGGCGACCGGGTTGAAGATGCGATGAAACGGCGCGGAATCGGGGCCGGATCCGGCGACCCATTGCCAGTTGAACGCGTTGTTGGCGGCATCGGCATCCACGAGCGTGTCCCAGAACCAGCGTTCGCCCTCCCGCCAATCGACGAGCAGATGCTTGATCAGGAACGACGCGGCGATCATGCGAACCCGATTGTGCATCCAGCCCGTCTGCCAAAGCTGGCGCATGCCCGCATCGACGATGGGATAGCCCGTCATGCCGCGCCGCCACGCCACGAGGCCGTCTTCGCTGGGAGACCACGGCATGTGGTCAAAGGCCGCAAGGTGGGACGAGGACGGCAGGTCGGGGATGTCGAACAAAAGCTGATAGCAGAAATCGCGCCAGGTGAGCTCCGTGAGGAATTTCTGACTGTCGCGATCGAGCGACGGGTCCTCGTCCCGCGCCGCCGCCACGGCATGCCAGACCTGGCGCGGACTGATCTCGCCGAAGCGCAGATGCGGCGAGAGGCCCGAATAGCCATGCGCGCCGGGGCAATCGCGCTTGTCGGCGTAGCCGGAAAGCCTGTCATCGACGAAAGCGGCGAGCTTGCGCCGCGCCGCATTTTCCCCGCGTGTCCACGTCTCCGCGAAACCCGACGCCCAATTCGGGCGCGTCGGTTCGAGCTGGAGCTCCTTGAGCGTGACCGAACTGCCCAGCGCGGCTTTCGGCCATGTCCCGGCGGGAATTTTCCCAGGCGCGGGGAGGGGTGGCGCGACCCTGCGCGCCATCGCGGCGCGGCTGTAGGGCGTGAAGACCCGAAACGGTTTGGCCGATTTGTTTTTCACCTCCCACGGCTCGTTGAGAAGGCGGCCGTTGAAACTCTCGACCGTCACCCCGCGCGTTGCGAGATCCGCCTTGAGACGCGTATCGACGGCGATCTCGGGCGCGCCGTAGCGGCGGTTCCAGAACAGAGCGGTGGCGGCCGTGTCGGATGCGATCCGCGCGACGATTTCCTCAGTCGGGCCCCGAAACAGAACGAGCCGGCTTCCCAAAAGCCGGAGCGAATCGTCGAGGGATTCAAGCGAGCCGTGCAGCCACCAGCGCGAGGCCGCGCCGAGCGGTCGGATGCCTTCCGATTGCTCGTCGATGAGCGCAAAGCACAGGATTGGCGCGCCGGTTTCGAGGGCGGCACGGAGGGCCGGATTGTCCGCGAGCCGGTAATCGTCGCGGAACCATACAAGGACTGGAGAAGCCAAACTGCACCCCGCAGGAGAGACGATGTGGGAGGGCGACAGCGTGCCTGTGGCCGACAGCGAAAATGGCCCACGAGAAGCCAATTTCAAACCCGGTTGTTCCAGGATGCTGTGAATTGGCTCACGCCGTCGCATCGGCGCCTGGGGAGCCGGCGAAAATTTGTCACAATCCGCAGGACTTCCAACCTGCTTTCAAATTCGCTCGAACGAAAGAATTTGTTCGACCGAATGAAAAGTTACTTCGTATATATTAAACGAGAACGTTTTTTTTCATGAGCTTGACTTCTGACCGACTGTAACTATCTTGGTTCTTGTCATGAGCACACAGCGAAAAATTCTTTTGCGCRCAGGCCGCTTCGTCGCAGGCCGCTAAGCCCGAAGCGCCCGACAGCATCTCAATGCCGCGGTCACTTCTGGGCGATTTGATATTTCACCAACATCTCTGAAGAGTTTCACAGGCGTTCTGCGCCGCTCGACATGCGTGTCGAGCGAGAGCGCGGAGCGTCGCAAGGAGGACACCATGAATATGCGAGCCGGATTGCCGCCCATCATCATCGGCACGAGCGATTTCAATCGTCTCGTTGGCGCGGCGGCTCTCCAACGCACGCGGACAATGCCAAACCGGAATTTCCTGATTTCGGAGCTGAGACGCGCGTCTATCTGTGATCAGAACGATCTTCCCGGGGAGGTCGTATCCGTTCGCTCGCGGGTGACTTACAGGCTGGGGAGGAAGGGGAGGCAGGTCGTACAGGATTTGGTGTTCCCCGAAGATTTGATGAGCCCGGACTCCGAAGTCTCCGTCACCACGGCACTTGGCATCGCGTTGCTTGGTCTCCGCTCTGGAGACTGGATGCCGTTTTGCGCGCGTCCCAACGAGGTACCGATGGAGGTCGTGGTGGAAGATGTTGCCTCTCTTATCGGCGGCGGTGATGAGTCGGAAGCAGTTCCGCCCTTGTCGAGAGATGAGAACTCGAAGCATCATCTCGACCGCCGTCTCGACGACGCTCTGATGGAAACCTTTCCGGCGAGCGATCCGATCTCCATTTCGATCGCGTGAAGCGGAGTTGACGAATGAGCCATCCCGTTCCGTCCAAACGCGGAAAACGAAAGGCTTGGTTCCGACCCCTTCAATTCGTGGGAAGCGGCCGAACCAACACGCCTTTTCTTCCGCGAGAGCATGTACGAATCTTCTGCTCCGCCCGTACCATTTCGGAGCCATGCCAATAGCCCTGGCTCGGCGCATGAGCATTGCTCTGCCGGAGCCAGGGAATCTCGAGACGAAGCATCCTTATGGGTGGTCGCAGTTCCGTGTCTCGCAACAGCGCAGGGCCGGACAAAGGCGACCGAATTGAGAGAAAATTCGACATGGCCAAGAAACACAGGACCGGAAATCGCGAAGCCAAGAAGCCGAAGAAGATCAAGCCGCAAGAGAGCGAAGTGACCTCGATCGGCCAAATGCTCAAAGGCAGCAGCAGCAGAAAGGCCTGATTGCCCGCGATGAGGCGGCTCGCGGTCGAAGGACAATGGCGAGCCGCCGATCCCCGACATCCACGGGTCCACCGACAATAACTCTCCAGCCCGGGCCGAGCCTCTTCGAATGAGCCTCGTGCGGGCGAGGCGCCGCACGAGCGAGCGTGGGCGCCGGCTCAAATGAGTAAAATAGAGAGATCGTCATGAGCAGACAGACACTTCGTCGATTTTGTGAGAGCTGCACGCGCAGAATGCCGCGAGCAGCCATTCGTTGTCCTTGGTGCGCGCACCCTGCCACGGCGGGTTTGGCGATCGCGTCAACCGCCATGGTCCTGGTCGCGCTGGTGCAAAGGTTTAAGGTGTAAAATCAAATGTCGATCATCGGGCTTGCGTTCTTGTTTGTCACGCTTCTCACCCAGTTGATTTATTGGGGGGACCTCGTTGAGTATCTTGGCATCGCGGCACACACGGCTGCGTTCTCGTTCGTGCTTGCCCTTCTTTTTCTGCAGACAGCCTTTGTTGCAAGAAAGTACGGTTGATGCTGCGTTACTCCGCGCAGGCTGTGCCCTCGCAGGCGCGTCGGTTGACGCAACGCGCATCCTCGCTCCGGGTAAATAATACCTTCCAAAGCCTTTATGCCGAGTGCGGCTCCCATCGGGAGGGTGTTGATGAGCATGTGGTCCGATTTTTCGCCGATTGTCAGCCGACGACGAGCTTCACACGCGAAATCGTGGTACGCGATCTTGCCCTCGGATGTGGATCAGGTCGCTCGAACAGCCATATCGATTTCCGCGCTCGACTATGCGCGGCTTGCACGCATCGCAACCGCAGGTGCTCACACCGAAGACGCCCGCATTGCCGAGATGCTCGCGGGTGAACTCGAACGTGCGCATGTCGTCGCCCCCGACGCAGTTGAGCCCGACGTCGTCACCATGCATTCGCGGCTGGAATACAAGGACGAGGTGACCGGAGACACACATAGGGTGACGATCGTATACCCAGAAGAGGAAGATCGACAGGCCAACAGGGTCTCCATCTTGTCGACGATCGGCGTCGCTTTGATCGGGGTCTCGGAAAGACAACCAATCGAATGGCAAGGGCCAAGGGGAGGATTGCGCGGCTTCACTGTCCTCCGGCTTCTTCATCAGCCGGAACGAGACGCGATTACCGATCTTTCGATGTTCCAAATTGCGCCATAGAAGGTTCACTAGGGTGACGGGTTAAGCAGAAAGCACGTTCCCGTCTCTGCCAAATAAAGAACAACGGCTGAAGTTTATTTATGCAGAATATGTCTGGAAGCAAAAAATAGTAGAAGTTACTGTTGACTATTATAGTTCTTATGGATAACATCAAAATATCATGTTAATCTTTCGCTCGCATAATCGTCTGCTTCGAGCAGGCCATCTGATCGCGGGCCATTAGCCTCGGAACTCCACGCATTTTCCACGACTCGGGTTCGGGACGGCTTACGCAGCTGATTCCAATTTTCTTTGGGGCCGGCTTGCGGAAGACGGCGTGGTGAAATGCTGATCGATTCCTGGACCTCCCACGCTTTGTCCTACCCGAACCCGCGGCGCCCGAAGCCGAGAAACGACGGGGCGGCAGAGGTTATCGTCGGTCCTGACATCGAAGGTCGTGGTTTCTCACGCCGGCCTGCGACGAGGCGGGAGCAGGGTGACAGATCGGCGAGACGGCAGGTTGCTGCTGAAG
>NZ_JBFUHH010000153.1:0-6083 GCF_056402495.1 Microvirga sp. P4_A5
GGCCAGGAGCGCGGCGACGGCGGGTGGAACGATACCTGTCGCAAGCATGATCACGAGCCCGGCAAGTACAGTCACAGCCTGGGCGGCGCCCGCGCCCATGKGCACCGCCTGGCTTCTCACGAGTTCGGGTGAGTTCACGACCAGCACATCGGGATCCTCGAGCTTGAGATCGAGCGCCTCCCATGTGCCTTTCAACAGGATCGTATCCCCGGCCTTGAGTTCCGCACTGCTGGGATCGAGGTCGGCGCCGGCCCGCTGGACGGCGAGGACGATAAGATCGCCGGTGTCTGTAGCCATTCCGGGAAAGATGACCTGCCCGATGAGTGCCGAGCGGGGTGGCACAACGACCTCGGCCAACCCGGTATGGCGACCGAAAAGAGTTTCTTCGGCTCCGCCGGCGAGGCCATCGTCGCGTATGGCAAGGTGCATCTCAGTCGCGAGAAGCGCGGCCGATTCCGCATCACCTCGTAGCAGAAGATAGTCGCCCTCGGCGATGACCGGTCGGCGTAGCGGCGAGGCCGAGCCTCCGTCCTGAACAACCATCAGGGTCAGTCCGGGGTGGTCGGTGATGTCGACGGATGTGGGCGCTGTCCCGATGTAGGGCGAGCTTCCCCGAACGCGCAGGCGGAAGATGCCGTCGGTAAGCCCGTATTGCTCGACGAGCGTCTGGGCATGCCGACTGAAGTCGGAGGGCAGCTTCGTGCTGTTGCTCTCTGGCAGAAGCCGCTGTCCGAGGAGAAGGATGATCGCCATCGCGCCGACAAGAAGGGGGGCGCCCACAAGTGCGAACTCGAAGAAGCCGAACCCTGTCAGGCCCGCATCTTCGAGTGCTTCCGAGACGAGGATGTTCTTGGGAGCACCGGTCAACAGCAGGTTCGCGCCCGCATGGGCCGCAAAGGCGAGCGGCATCAGAAGCTGCGATGGCGACCGCCCAAGCCGGATGGCCGCCACGACGACAACCGGCATCAGTGCCGCCACCGCTCCCCCGGCGCTAATGAGTGCGGTGAGACATCCTGCGACACTCATGATGATCACCAGCAATCGCGTTCGGCTGTGTTCACCCGCTCTCGCAATGAGCCATTGCCCGGCCCAGGCGGTCACTCCCGTCCTTTCGAGAGCCGCGCTGACGATGAACAGGCAGGCGACGAAGATCACCGCCCGGTCGCCGAGGCCCGCCAGAGCCTGATCAAGCGTGACGACCCCCGTCGCCCAAAGGGCGAGCGCGGTCCCCATGGCGACAATGACGACAGGCAGCCTGTTCCAGGTGAACAGCGCTATCGCCGCGACGATGATGATCGCTGTGTATTCGATCGGGCTCAAAGTTTCACATCGCCCGATGCGAAGCGAGAGCCAATCTGATCAATGTCCATGCATGAGCGCTCCGCCAAGCATGATCGCAAGGGTGAGTAGCAACGAGCCGGCGACTGCCCAGCGTCGCAGGAGGCCGTCGCTGCGCTCGATGCCGACGGCGAGGCGTTGAATTGCGGGCGCAGATGCGTCCGCGAGAACGATGATATCGCCTTCTGGCACGGACGGAACGCGGCCCCTCAAGCGGATCAGGAAAACGGCTGCCACGGCGCCGAGACCCATCGGCCAGGCGACTTTCCAGACAGACGCGATGTGAAGCACGTTCCAGACCGTTTCCCCCGTTACATGGGGGTAGTGAACCCACGGGAGGAAAACCGAGAGAACGGAAACGACGAGCCAGGGAATGACCTCTCCTGTCGGCGCGCGTGATCCCGAATCGCGAGACGCTTCTCCGGATAGGACCGTAAGAAAATGGAGCATCAGGAGCGTGGTGCCAGCGGCCGCCAGCGTCAAGGCCTGACCAGCCAGCCCGTAGCCGAGCATGGGTTTCGAGGCGAGCTTTGCCAGGGCCCCGCTGGTCAACGGCAGGCCACCCAGGCTCAGCGCCAGAATAGCGGTTACGATGAGAACCGGACGAAGGCGTGCGCCGCCGGTCGCCGCTACTATGCCGACCGCGAGAAACAAGGCGCCCTTCACCAAGGTGTGATGCATCGCGTAATAGGCGACGAGGCTCGGCGCGTCGCCGTCCGCATTCGCCAATCCAATCCCGAGCATGGCCGCGAGCAGGCCCATCTGGCTGACCGTCGAATAGGCAAGGATGGTTTTTGGACGTGTCTGCGTGACGCCGATCCCGACGCCGTAGAAGGTTGTGACAAGCCCGACCGCCGTGAGCACGCCCCCCCAATGAGGCAGCCCCGCTTCGAAGGGCAGAAATCGAATCAGCCCGATCACACCTGCCTTGACCACCACTCCACTGAGCACAGCGGAGGCCGGCATCGGGGCAACCGGGTGAGCGAGCGGCAGCCAGACATGAAGGGGCACCAGCCCCATCTTGAGGGCGAAGCCGGCGATGATAAAAAACACGATACCATCTTGCAGCGGCGATCCGCGTATTGTCGCAACGACGTCCACAATCAGAGGATTGGCCGCCGTGCTTCCACTCGCGAGCATGACGAAGGCCAGCAGCAGGCACGCCTCTCCGACGATCGCGAGCGCGACATAAATTGCGCCGGCGCGCTCCGCGCGCGGCGTTTCATCCTGGGTAATCAGGCCGTAGGCGGCAAGACTCACCAGCGTGAAGACCAGGTAGAAGCTTGCGATGTCGGCGACGACGAAAACGCCGAGGCTGCCCGTCAACGTGAGAAGCCACCAGATGGCAAATCTCGCCGCCGACGGCTTACTTCCCATATAGAACGATGCGTAGGCGCCCGCCGCGCTCCACAGGACGGCCGCGCCACCCAGCAAGATCGCGCCGAGGAGGTCGAGCGCGAGGATAATGCGAAACGGAATCGGAAAAAGGACGAGATTGCCTCCGGGCGAGACAATCGCGGCCAACACCGCTGGAAGCGGTGCAAGGGCGAGATACGAGATGACGCGGGCGCGGAAGCGGGCGCTCAAGCAGGCCGCCACCATCGCCAGCGGCAGAACCAGCGTTGCAGCGAGCAGAAGCCCCGCGATGCTCATGGGGCACCTCCTGTCCAGACGGTGGGCCGGCCGGCAGTCAGGAACGGGAAGGGTTGAAGCGGCACGAACCCAAGGCCTACCGCCGCGAGCGCCAGCACGAGTGCTACGGCCTCGAGCCGGCGCGGGATGGTTCTCTTTACGATCAACGGCACCGCAGGGGTCGCGAGCGCTCGCCCCACTACACGGAAGACGTAGCCGGCGGCGAGCATTCCCCCGGCCAGAATGGTGGCGGCGAGCCACGCATGACCCTCTATGACGGTTGCGGTGAGCAGAAGGCATTTGGCGATGAAGCCTCCGCTCGGCGGCAGCCCCATCAGCGACAATCCGCCGAGTGCGAACGCAAACGCGCTGACAGGAAGCACACGGCCGAACCCACCGAGGTCGGAGATGCGGTCGTGTCCGAAGGCTTCAGCGACAAGGCCGGCAGCCATGAACATGGCCGCCTTGGCGAGGGCGTGCGACACGAGTTGCAAGGCCCCGCCTGTCCACGCGATGGTTCCCCACGGGGGCACCGCCTCGGTGCCGGCAGCCAACGGGAAGATGAGAAACAGATATCCAATCTGCGCGACCGTCGAATAGGCGATCATGAGCTTCAGGCGCGCCTGCCTTGCGGCCATGATGCTGCAGAACAGAATGGACGCAGCCCCAAGAATTGCCAGAATCTCACCGGCCCAAGCGGCGGTCAGCGGGGGCGCGACATCGAAAACGAGACGCAGAATCAGGAAGAACGGCGCCTTGATCACGAGGGCCGACAGGACTGCGCTCGCTGCGGCCGGCGCCCCCGCATGGGCGGGCGGCAACCAGAGATGCAACGGAAATAACGCGGCCTTTGCGAGGAGACCTGCGATCATCAGGGCCAAAGCGACGGACACTGCTGGGCCGGGCTCGATCACCCGGGCGAGCGTCTGGATGTCGAGCGTTCCAAACGCCCCATAGAGCAACGCCGCGCCGAGCAGATACAACAGCGAGCCGAGCAGTGCGAACATGAGGTAGCGTAACGCGGCGGCTACAGTCTCGGCGCGGCCATCAAGGCAAACGAGCGGTACCGCGCCGAAGGTCAGCAATTCCAGAGCCACATAGAGGTTGAACAGATCCTCGCCGATATAAATGGTGTTGAGCGCACTCCACACTGCCATCAGCAGCGCCCAGAAAACCTCAGGTGTTCGGCCTTCACGCGTATCCGGCGAGAGACCGAAATGCCCTCGCGCGAAAAGACCCGTGGCGGTGATCACCACGGCCGTCATGGCCAACATCGTCGCGGCCAGTCCATCGGCCCGCATGGCCAGCCCGAGCGGAGGTTGCCACCCTCCCAGCACGTAGGTCAGTGCATCGCCCGTGCGAACGATCTGAACGACGATCGCCACCGCGACGACGAGTCCGGACGCAAGCGTTGCAAGAGCAACACCCGTGACATGGCGCGAGCCGAGCACGAACATGGCCAGCATTCCGAGAACCGGCAGGATGACCGAAAGGACGAGGAGAAATCCGTCAGGCGTGGCGGCATGACCGACGAGCACCGTCATGGCTCGCTCCGCGATTGGCTCTCGGTCGACGACGCGTCCAGCGTCGCACGGCCCGTCAAGTCGAAAAGCCGCCTGAGGAGCGCAATCGCGAGCGCGGTCGCAGAGAACGCAACGACGATGCCTGTGATGACCATCGCCTGCGGAACAGGATCGCCATCGAACTCGGCGGCCGCGCCACGACGGGCTGCGACGCCGAAGACCAGGAAGATCCCGGCGCCCAACAGGTTGAAACCCACGATCTTGCGCAGGATCTCGGGATGCGACACGACGATGAAGACGCCGATGCCGGCCAAGCCCGCGCCGCAGAGGCCATACAACGTGGGAGCGGCGAGGAAGGTCGAGATCATCGGCCAGGTGCCTTTTCGGGCGGTCCGGCGACGAGCATTCCAAGCGTCACGGCGATGGAGAGCGTCAGCGCCGCCTCGATGGCGAGAATGAACGGCTTCGCCAAACCCGCCGGATAGGCGAGAAAGCTGCCCGCCGTTGCCATGCCGAGAAAGCCGACGGCGAGAAAGACCACGGAACCCAGGACGAGCAGCCACCGCAAAGCCGTGCCCCTGATCTCGGGCGCGGGGCGCAAGCCCGTGAGCATGACGAGAATCCACATCGCGGCCATAACCGTGCCACCCTGAAAGGCGCCCCCGGGCTCATCCGCCCCGACCCAGAACAGATAAATCGCCACCAGCAAGCCGATGGGGGGCAGCGCTCTTGCGAGGAAGATGAGCGGTTCGGGGACAACCGCCGGACAAGCATCGGGCGCCCCGCCCCAGAACCGATGGGGGGACAAAGACCAAATACCGACCAGCGCCAGAAGCAGAACGACGGTTTCGAGCAGCGTGTCGAGGGCGCGATAGGCCAGCAGGACCGCCGTGACCGGATTGCCGAGACCTGTTGTCGGGAGCGAAAACGCTGCGGCAGAGGCAAGCGTCGGTGCGGGATAGGGAGCCAGCAGCACGACGGCTGCAAGTGCCGCGGCGATCATGGCGGAGAGTAAGGCTACGGCGGCCGTCATGGCGCGGCTTGGTTGCTTGGAGGCCATCGGTCGATTGCGGATATGCGCCTCCGCCCGCAATAACAGCAGCCCCGTCACGCCGCTTCCGATCGCAGCCTCTGTCAGGGCGACGTCGACTGACGCGAGCCGGAGCCAGCCCAACGCGAGCAAGAACCCGAATGCGACAAATCCGACGATCGCATTCTGGTCGTCGCGGGCGGTTGCCATATGCAAAGCGAGTGCAAGCAGCCACACGACGAGAGCGACGTCCAGAACCGCTGTCATGGACGGCGGCCGTGACGGCGTTTGCTGCCCGCAATCAACTGGCTAGCCGTCGCCGCGGAAAGTTGCGCCAGGAGCCAGACACCAATCAGCTTCATAGCGACCGAGATGCTCGTTGCTTGCGGCAGCAGGCCGAGGATGACAAGGCCGAGGCCGAGGTTGTCAGCCTTGCTGAGGGCATGGAGACGGCTCAGCGCGCTAGGGAATCGAATGAGACCGAGCGTGCCGGCGAGAAAGAAGATGCCTCCGAGGCCCACCGCGAGGAACGTGAAGGCGTCGATGACGGCGTTCATGCC
>NZ_JBFUHH010000154.1:0-5661 GCF_056402495.1 Microvirga sp. P4_A5
CCATGGCGTCTGGTGCGATGAACTGCGCCAGAAGCCAAGACCGAAGAAGGACTTCGTGGACTTTGCTTTCGAAGCATTGAAGCCGCTTAGATGGGGAGTCACTGAGATTAGTGTTATTGAGAGCTTTGATCGCTACACGAAGAAAATGAAACTCAAGAGGCAATTGCCGCAATAGATGGCCTCCAATTGCCCTTTTACGGCAGCCAACAGTTTGAATAGTTTCGGTGTCGCCCCAAACACGGAGCGACGCGATGAACGAAGCTGAACGAATGGTCCGTTGGCCAGAGGTCAAACACCGGACGGGCCTGAGTCGAACAACGACATGGCGGATGATCCGCAACAAGAAGTTCCCTGCACCCATCAAACTCTCTGACCATGCGATCGGTTGGCGGCTGTCCGATTTGGACGCTTGGTTTGCCTCTCGGCAGGAAAGCAGTGCGGAGGGGCAGCAATGACAGATTTCGGGAGCCAGATAGCTGATGTTGTGCGGTCACTTGAGGTTGCCGACCCGCAGCAAAGGCTTGATCTCTTTCGCGCGATTTTGAGAGAGCGATTTCCGACTGCTTCCCGCGAGGACGTGCTTCGGGCGAAGAACATCCTTGAGGACGAACACCGCGCCCAGCAGGAGGAATATGAGGCTTCCATCGAAGATGCGGGTCGAATGGTGGCGTTTCTGGAAAAGCACAACGTTCCTGCAGACATGCCCTTTGGTACAGCGGTCAGAACTTTGGCTGCTAAAGGTGATCCAGAGGCTATTGCTTATCTGTCGGACCTCAACAGCCCGGAGAGCCTTACTTTCATGGCACTCTTTGACGAGGCAGTTAATCGGCATCCCGACTGGGAACGGGACGACGCCGGACGGTACGCCTGTCTCGATGAGGATGGTTCACAAGGCACTCCAGAGACCTTGGTGAATTGGTTTCAGATGACGTTCCCTAGAGAGGCCCGCGAAGTTGAGGCTCGGGCTATCAGCAGGAACGGCGTGAGAGAGCCCCGGTAGGAGATCTCTCATGAACTCGCAAACGAGAGGAAGTCCCCCGCCGGCTGAATCCAAGGCCAACTTCTCATCGTGGAAGTTCGACATGATCGATGGGCTGCTGTCCGACCCACGGGTGCCGGATGGCCACTTCCGCATCGCGGTTCGAGTTCTTCAGGGCATGGATGAGGGCAAGAGGACCTCATACCTGAGCGACGAAACGATCTGTGACGAGGTGCCTCGCACCGACCGTCACAAGTGCAACGACGCCCGCAAGAAACTCGAGCAGCTGGGATGGTGGAGCGTAAGGCGTGGACACGGCACGAGAGCTTCCAGCTACGAGCTTCACGATGACAACCTCAATCCTCTTCTCGATCAGCGCATCATTAAGCGCGAGGAACGACATGAGAGGCGCAAACGGCAGAAGGAGGAGGGCCGCAAACCCAAGGAAAGGAAATCAAGGGACGTGGTCAAATCACCACGTAAAATCGTTCCTGACGTGGTGGAATTACCACATCGTGATGTGGTGGAATTACCACCCGTTCACCTTGGAGTATCACCTAGGTCAGATCCGCTGCCGGAAGAAGGTAGAGGATACGCGTATGCGCGCGAGGCGGCTGGTGATTGGTGTGCCGAAGACTGGCAGGCGCGTTTCGATGAGATCGCGGGTGTCCTCGAATATGATCAAGGCCTGAGCCGTAAAGAGGCAGACGCACTTGCACTGCGACTGGTCGATGAGGAGCGTCGCGCTTCCATTCTGGAGGACGCGGCATGAAGGGGAGGGCGGGTCGAGAGTCAGGGGCCCCAAGGGGTCTGCCACCGCATGGGGTCTAACGCACGGAATTTTTTTCTCGAGGGCCGCGTTTCCAGGATCGCGGTTCAAACCACCCGGCAGGCCCCTGCCAGTTTGAACTAGGACGAGCGTTTTTTCATCGGAGAGTTGCGTCATGATCGAGCAGAAATCGGAACAGCCTGAAGTTCAAACGGGCGAGAGCCTGGCGCGTCTTCATCAGTGGTGGCTGGGGCAGCTGCAGGATCTCATCGCGTCGGGAGCCGATCCCATGGAGGCCGTCGAGACGATGGCCACCGTCGCGATCACCAATCAGGTGTCGGTTCGCGGTCCTGTCTCGACGGCGCATGCTCTGCAGATGATGGTGAACCTCCTGCTGCGTGACGCGCCTGAGATGGAGCAGCGCGCGGCGGAGGCGAAGGCCCAGAAACACTAGGACCGGAACCCGCGTTTCGGTCCTGCCGTTACATCCATGTCGTCGGGTTGCTGCCGCCTGTTTCAGGGGTGAGCGGCCGAAGGCACCTTCCGCGGCCAGCGAGTGCTGGAGTGGCAGGGCAACCGAACCGGACAACGCCTTTCGAGGCGGTCCTCGCTTGTCATGCCTATCGAAGGTGACCCGATGACATCCCTCAAGACCAAGGACTTCGGCCTCGCGCTCAAGCACGTCGAAGGTGACGGCAAATTCAGCGGCTATGCCTCAACTTTCCTGGTTACCGACTCCTACCAGGAACAAGTTGCACCGGGTGCGTTTGCCCAGAGCCTCGCCGAGATCAAGGCGACAGGCCGTCCGTTGCCGGTGCTCTGGCAGCACAAGAGCGATCAGCCGATTGGCGTCTACGACACTCTGGTCGAGGACGCGAAGGGCCTCAGGGTCGAGGGCCATCTCCTGAAAGACGACGTGACGCTCGCGCGGGAAGCCTTCGCGCTCATGAAGGCGGGCGCGGTGTCTGGCCTGTCGATCGGCTACTACGTCCGCGAGGACAGCTACGACGAGAAGACGAGGATCCGCATTCTCAGGCGGGTCGACCTGGTCGAGATCTCCCTCGTTACATTTCCAAGCAATCCCGAGGCCCGCATCCTCCGCGCCGATCAGGTGCAGGACGCGAAGGCCTTCGAACGAATGCTGCGCGACTGCGGGTTTCCCCGAGCTGCGGCGGCGCGTCTGGCGCGAGGCGGCTGGCCTGCGCTGAAACGCCAAGAACCCTCAACCAACCATGCACTCGCCGCTCGCGTGATCGCAGCGGCGCAATCCCTGAGGTAACCCATGAACGTCCATCTCCGCGACGCTCTGCGTCTGCAAACGAAATCGGCCGGCGGCGCTCCACAGGAGGGCGGCGACGACGCGCTCGCGCTCGCCTTCGAACAGCATCATCAGGCCGTCGAGGCGGCGCTCCGCAAATCCGGCGAGAGCGAGTCCGAGATCAAGGCCCGCCTCGTCGAGATCGAGCAGCGGCTGGCGCGTCGCAGCTATGACGGCGACGACGATTTGCCGGTCCTCACCTCTCCCGGTCGCGCCGTCACCCGGTCGGACGCCTTCAAGGCCTTCGGCGGCTCGCGGCAACGCGGGAAGGTCAGCATCGAGGTCAAGAACATCATCACCACGGCGGTGGATTCCGCTGGCGGGATGATGACGACGGATCGGCGCACGGATCCCGTGCTTCTGGCCCGTCAGCGGATCACCGTCCGCGATCTCCTGGCCCCCGGAAACACCAACGCCAACAGCGTCCAGTACGCTCGCCAGACGCTGCGGGAGAACAACGTCCAGACCGTCGCGGAAGGCGCTCGCAAGCCGGAATCGAACTACGCTTTCGAGCTCAAGGACGCGCCGGTCAGGACGCTCGCGCACTGGACGAAGGCCTCGCGTCAGGCGCTCGACGATGCGCCGATGCTGCAGAGCGTGATCGACGGCGAGCTCCGCTTCGGGCTGCAGCTGAAGGAGGAAGCCCAGCTCCTGTTCGGCGACGGCACGGGCCAGAACCTGTTCGGCATCGTCCCGCAGGCCACCGCCTATGACGCGGCCCGCAATGGGGCTGGCGACACCGCCTTCGACACGGTTGCCCACGCTCTGGCACAGGCGGAAGCGGCGCTCCTGCCGGCGACCGGAATCGTCCTCAACACCGACGACCTCGAGGCGATGAAGGTGATCAAGGACAGCGAGGGTCGCTACATCGGCGGCGGGCCGTTCGGGCCTCCGATCGTCAACCTCTGGGGCCGTCCGGTGGTCGGCACTCCGACGATGCCGCAGGGCGAGTTCCTGGTCGGTGCCTTCCGCGACGGCGCGCAGATCTTCGACCGCTGGGACGCCACCGTCCTGATCTCGACCGAGAACGAGGACGACTTCGTCAGGAACCTCTGCACGATCCTCGCGGAGGAGCGTCTGGCCCTCGCTGTGAAGCGTCCCAACGCCTTCATCGTCGGCACCTTCCCGGCGGCGGCGTAACCAGATTGGCGCACGGGAGCGCATCCCCGTGCGTCGATGATGGCCCGACGACGGATCGGGCCTGCCGTTCGCAAGTCGTGCTTCTCCGAGCGGTTTGCGAACGCTTGGCTGGCGGCGCGTTCACGAGGAAGTCGTGTCGCGCGTGCTTGCCAGGCCAATGTTCGCGGGCGCCTCGGTCAACCGGCGCGTGACACTGGCGGGGGYGTCATCCCCATATGCTTCAGACACCCCACGTCAAATAGAGATACAATCCGATGTAAGCGGCGATGACGAGCGCCGTCACGGAAGAGGTCACCGAGACATCGACCTCGTTCGAGGAGGTAGCCCATAGCCACACTCCGCCCAATGGTACCACTGCCAGCAAAATACCGAGGGCGATTTGCAGGATCAAAACCATCGCAGCACCTATTTCGATCTGGGGGTGTAGAACCCTCACGGTACAGAACCTCGCCAACGACCTTGATCTCGTCCCAATCCTTCTGGCTTACTTGCCGAGCCAATCCGCGAGACCCGAGAGGAAGGCGCCAGCGGCACCAACTGCCGCCGAGCCCGTGATGACGAAGGCGCCAAGCCGTTGCCAGAAACTGAGACGGACCTCAGTGTTGATCCGATCGCCGTCCCAATGTAGGTGCCCCATCGAATCGACACCGAGAAACGAAAGGTTTGTCAGGTTGATCGGGAGGATCTTCTGATCCCAATGCGGTGCCGGGTACTCGAACGAGAAATATTTATAGGGCTGCTTGTCCGCCCAGTATTTCTTGATTTCCTCGGGTGTCTTTTCTGGTCGTTCCATCGTGCCTCCATTCAGTGCGAAACTAGCAGGGCCACGCTTTATGCAGGGCAGCCCCAGCCAACAACAAGAACTCTTCGTGCAGCTCGCGCGGATTGGCGTCCATATAGGCCACAACGATCTTGGCGGCTTGCCCGACGTTTGCTCCTTGGGGAGTGCAAAACTTTAATTTCTCAGGCAGGACCTCCGAAAAGTAAAAGAGGGTTCCGATCTGGCCCATGCAGGAACCGCGCAGGTAAGTCGTATCGGGATCACGATATGGACGCTGGTCCACGGCATGCTTACAAGGCGCATGCATGCCGTTGCCGCTCCCATAGTCCTGCGCCGACGGAACACTAGGCAGAAGCAATACGGCCGCCAGCAGGAACCACCTCATCATTCCAGCCCCCACATTTTCGGCGAGCCTAGCCTGTGTCGCAATAGGAAGAAAGGCTGCGTCTTCCCAAAACCGAGCAAAAGTGTTTTCAAGTAATCGCTGGTCATCCGATGCTCTTGCCGGAGCCGGTTAGACTGGGCGTTTACAGGTCTCGATCGGCCGGCGTGGCGATCAGCTTCGGAATACGCTCAATCGACCGAGTGTCCGTTTCCACAAATGGAGTTCTGCGAATGTTGACCGCGCAGAAACGAACCGTTTTGCACATGTGGCCGGAACAGGAGTTATGGGT
>NZ_JBFUHH010000155.1:0-5656 GCF_056402495.1 Microvirga sp. P4_A5
AGGGTATCGCGCCCGATCACCGCACCGGCTTCGTAAATCGCACCGTCGGTGCCTGCGCCGCCGTCGATTCGGTCGGCAGCCGAGGAACCGGTAAAGGTCTCGTTCTCTCCGTTGCCGTAGACGAAGACTGCGCCGTTCGCGGGGCTATTCGTGAATGTGTTGCTGTTCAGAAGCGCGGCGAGATCGACAATGGCTCCTGCTGCACCCATGCCCACCTGCTCGAGCACGCTCCCGTCAAAGGTGTTGCTCTGAATCGTTACGCCGTTCGGCCCATCGCTGGAGATGCCGACATAGTTTCCGGAGTACACGTTCCCCGTCACCGTGCCGGTGGCACCTGGATTGAGATAGGTGCCTGTCGCCCAGCCGGTCATCTGATTGTCCGTGACCGCGAGATCGGCAACTCCTCCAATGGCTGTGACCACGCCACGGAAGCCGTCGCCGTCGACTGTTCCCGTGCGCACAAGAAGGCTGTTGGTGACGGTAGCGCCGTTGCCTTGGACGAAGACACCTGCGTTTTCGCCGAGAGAACCACCGTCGACAATTTTCAGTCCATCGAGCGTGACGCCATCGGCGAGAATGTGAATTCCACCTTCGATGATCGATTCCGCGCCGCGTTCGTCGCTTGCACCCCCAATGCCGGAATTGGCGCCGAGAATGGTGACGTCCTTGTTGACGACAACCGTCTCCGTATAGATGCCTTCGCTGACGATGATCGTATCACCAGGCTCCGACTCTGTGAGTGCATCCCCAACTGTCTTGAAAGGAGATTCAACCGTACCAGCACCAAGCCCTGTCGCCAAAGCATCAACGTAGATATTCGCCATAATATTACACAATTCCTCTCGAGGGGGTTCTCAGCCTTCTCTATTGCTGACCGTCGAGAGGCACATCCCCCATCTGGGATAGATTTCCGTTGAGTAACCACAAAGTATGATAGGGAGACGTAGCCAAACATTTTATCAGGCCAGTGAGACGCAGAGACCTCAAATGCCCTTTCCTGACAGTCGCGAACATATCATCGAGGGAATTTATAAATCTGTGCAGAATCCAAATCTTTGGCGCACGGTATTTCACGAAATAAGTCTTCATTTCAAAGCCGAGGGCGCGGCTTTCATTTCGCCGTCCAGTGAACCTATGAGGCTCCTGTGGTCCGAGGGCATTGACGGGCTTGCGTCGGAATATGTCCGAGAGGACTGGCACGACAGAAACGATCGCCTCAAACGCATCGTGAGCCGGTCCGCCTCGCGCACAAATCTTTTCACCGAGCGGCATATTTTTGATGAGACGGAGATGATCAACAATCCATTCAATTCGGATTTTATTCGAAGGAATGGTTTTGGACCGTTTGCCGGCGCGATGCTCTATCCGAGTTCATCCACCCCGGTTGTTTTTTCGATCGAAAGAAAAGCTGGTCGTCCGGAGTTCGACGCAACCGAACTGGCCGGCATACGGTCAATCCTTCCTCATCTCCAACGCGCTCTTTTTCTCGCGGATACGATGAACGGCGCGCACGCGTCGGGAATGCTGGACGCGCTGGAACGTATCGGCGCGGCTGCCATTCTCCTGGCTGCCTCGGGGAAGGTTTTGGACCTCAATAGCAAGCGCGAAGCCTTTTTGACGATGCCTTCGCCATAGAGGGCGGGATGTTGCGCGCTCGGGCAACGGATTCCAGACCCCGGCTCAAGCATTTGATTGCGCATCTTTTGGGCCCGAAGATCGCGGGCGGTGGGACCCCGGCCCTGGCAGTGAGAATCGCGCGTGACTGCAAACCGCCGCTCCTCGTCCAGGGCGCGCCGCTCGCAGCTTCCCCCAACGAGTTTTTTCAGAGCGCGCGCGCAGTCCTGCTGATTTCCGATCCCGCCGAGAAAAAACTGCCCGACCCCAATTTGTTGCAGCAGATCCTGGGCCTTACGGCCGCCGAATCGCGCGTCGCTGTAGCTCTGGCAGAGGGGAATGACACGACGGTCATCGGGGAGTCCTTGCGGATCAAGCCCGAAACCGTCCGCCTCCATATCAAGCGGCTGTTGCAAAAAACCGGAACGTCCAGACAGGTCGAACTCGTTTCCACGCTGAAGGATTTTTCCTACACGATTGAGGATGAGTAGGAGCCGGCGCGTTTACCAAGGTCGAGCTTCTGAGGGAGAGAGTCAGCTTGGGGCGAAATCGCGGCGCTGCCGGTCATCGCCTTCAATTCGAAACAAGCTGACATTCCCCTCGAACTCTCGATTGCACCTTTCGACGTCTGGCACCCGATTGGAAATGCCGATCGCGGAGACCGATAGATCAACGCAGTCTTATTTTCCTAGCGTTGACGACGCCGGCGCATTCGCCCACAAGAACCCGCCCCCTGGCGCGGGGGGAGATCGCGCGCCGTTGACCAGATTCACGCGGCGATGCTTTTCAACTCATTCATTTTTCTGTTCGGGTTCTTGCCCCTCGCGCTCCTCGGCCACTGGCTCGTGGAACGTTTCCGGCCGGGTTTGCGACTGCCGCTGCTGGTTCTGCTGTCGTTCGCGTTCTACGGCTATTGGGACTGGCGCTTCCTGCCGCTCCTGGCGCTTTCGATTCTCGTCAACTGGATCGTGGCGCAAAGCTTCATCCGCACTGGCCGCAATGTCCTGATTCCGCTGGCGATCGGCGCGAATCTGGCGGTGCTGGCGGTCTTCAAGTATTTCAATTTCTTCGCCGACCTGGCGAACCTCGTTCCCGGGCTGACAGCGCCCCATTACGACATTGCGCTGCCCCTGGGCATCTCGTTCTTCACCTTCCACCACATCATGTATTTGACGGATCTGAAGGCCGGGAAGGCGCCGCGCTACGATCTGGTGCGCTATTCGCTCTACATCGCGTTCTTCCCACAGGTTCTCGCGGGTCCGCTGGTGCGGTGGAGCGAGATCATGCACCAGCTCGACGAGCGGCCCTATCTGCGGCCCGACGCGGCCGAGCGATTCGCGCGGGGGCTCATGCTGCTGGTCTGCGGCCTCGCCAAGAAGGTCTTCATCGGCGACCAGCTGGCCCAATACGTCAACCCGGTCTTCCAGGCGGCCGAAGCCGGCAAGGCGATCGCGGTCGGGGAGGCGTGGCAGGCGACGCTCGGCTTCACGTTCCAGATCTATTTCGACTTCTCGGGCTATACGGACATGGCGCTCGGGCTCGCGCTCCTGTTCGGCATCGTCCTGCCGCAGAACTTCGACACGCCCTATCGCTCGGTCTCGCTACAGGATTTCTGGCGGCGCTGGCACATGACGCTGTCGCGGTTCCTGCGGGATTATCTCTACATCGCCATGGGCGGGAACCGGAGAGGGCTCGCCCTCCAGGTCGGGGCTCTCTTCGCCACCATGACGCTGGGAGGCCTCTGGCACGGCGCCGGCTTGACCTTCGTCGCCTGGGGCGCGGCCCACGGCATCGTCCTCGGCCTCGGCCTGCTCTGGCGGCGGGCCGGGTGGTCGATGCCGAGCCTCGTGGGCTGGTTCCTCACCCTCCTCTTCGTGATGTTCACATGGGTGCTCTTCCGCGCCACGAGCTTCGAGGCGGCCTTGCGGGTCTATCAGGGTCTCGTGGGGCTCGGAGCAGAGGGCCTTGCCTTCAAGTGGCGGGCGATCGCGCTGGCGGCCGCCGTGGCGGTGATCGGCCCGACCGCATGGACGTTCGTTCACAGGATGCCGCCGCGACGCTGGATCGCGCTCGCCTTCGCGGTGCTCTTCGTAATCGTGGTGTTCAAGATCGGCGACGATGCGAATTATGAATTCATCTATTTCCAGTTCTGACGCTTCGGGTTGGAAGCGGTTCGCGGTCACGCTCGTCTCGGGCGCCGCGTTGCTTCTCGTGTCGGTCGTCGCCTTCGCGTATGCGGTGGATCCCTATGACACCGGTCGTTCGACCCTGCTCGCAAAGCCAGGCGTGCGTCCGCAGGGGCCCTGGAGCGCCGCGGCGAGCCGGGGGAGGGATCAGGCTTTTGATGCGGCGATCACGGGGAACTCGCACATCCAATTGCTGTCGCCGGAGCGTCTCAAGGCGTCGACCGGGCTTGCCTTCGTCCAGCTCTCGACCCCCGGCGGCTGGCCCAGGGAGCAGTTCGCGGTTCTGAACTGGTACCTCCGGCACCGCCGGCAGGCCGCAAAGGCCCTCGTCGTGAGCGCCGATCTGACCTGGTGCTCGTCAGACCCGTCGGCAGCTGCGACGAATCCGTTCCCGCTGTGGCTGTATTCCGAGAGTCCGCTGGAATATCTACGGGGTCTGCTGCGCTATGGCACTCTCGAGGAGGCGGGTCTGCGCGTGGCCTATGCGTTCGACCCCAAGGCCGAACGCGCGCGTCCGGATGGCTATTGGGATTACGACCCGAGATTGGCCCGCAATCAGGCGAGAAATCCCGAACTGAGACGCCCGCTCGAGGCAAGACCCTTCGCCAATGCGCCAAGGCTCGAACAGGATCCCGCGGAAGGGACCTACCTTTTCCCGGCTGCCGACAGGCTGCGCGACGTCGCGGCTGGGCTTCCGGACGACACGGCCCTTATCGTGGTCCATCCCCCGCGCTACACGCATGCTCTCCCGCCGCCCCAGACGGAGGCAGCCTATCGGGATGCGGCCTGCAAGGCGGCCATTGCCGAGGCGGTCCGGAGCCATGACAGGTCGGCTATCATCGACTGGCGCGTCCAGCGGCCGGAGACTCAGGATCCGGAGCTGTTCTTCGATGCGGGCCATTACCGCCAGCCCCTGGCGCATTTGATCGAGGCGGATATCGCCAGGGCTCTCGCCGACCTCAGGTGACGGAAGGCGGGCGCCGGGATGAGGGGCTGCGGCGCCCCGCCGCGGAGGAGGGTGCGACCCTCTGCCTCCTATTAGACAAAACGGTGAGCCCGAACGCCGTTGTGGCCAACCTCGCGAGTGTATATAGGGGCGCGACAGTACATCGGGATAAAACGGCCCACATGACGAATATTGATATCGCCGAGGGTTATCGACCGACCGAAGCCGAGCCGTTCATGAACGAGCGGCAGAGGGAATATTTCAGGCGCAAGCTTCTCCGTTGGAAGGGCGACATTCTGAAGGAGGCCCAGGAAACCCTGGCCACCCTTCAGAACGAGAACGAGAATCACCCGGATCTGGCGGACCGGGCCTCGTCTGAAACCGACCGGGCCATCGAACTCCGCGCCCGCGACCGGCAGCGCAAACTGATCGCCAAGATCGACGCCGCCATCGCGCGGATCGACGACGGCAGCTACGGCTATTGCGAGGAAACCGGGGAACCGATCTCGCTGAAGCGGCTGGAAGCCCGCCCCATCGCCACGTTGTCGCTCGAAGCGCAGGAGCGCCATGAGCGGAACGAGCGGGTCTACCGGGACGATTGATCGCCCCCCAACGGCAAACATGAAAAAGGGCTCCGACGAGGAGCCCTTTTTTTGTTCCAGATGGTGGGGCGTCAGCCCTTCCTGCCGGTATCCAGCGGGCGGCCCAAGAGGCGGGCGAATTCCGCCTCGATCTCTTCCACCGAGAAGGGATCGGCGACCTTTTCGGGTGCCGGAGGCGCCGGCCGGATCTCCGCGGGAGGCGCGGGCTCGATCGGCCCATCAGCCTCTTCGGTCGACGCAACGACGATTTCCTCGGTGACTTCCTCGGTCAGGATGACGGGCGTCCCGACTTCAGGTTGGGTGCCGGG
>NZ_JBFUHH010000156.1:0-5568 GCF_056402495.1 Microvirga sp. P4_A5
GGGTGGAGCAGCCCGGTAGCTCGTCAGGCTCATAACCTGAAGGTCACAGGTTCAAATCCTGTCCCCGCAACCATCTTTAATTGTCGACCCGCAAAAGCCGGATCCGAAAGGGTCCGGCTTTTTGCATGTCCACCACACAACGCCAGAATGCCGGCCAACTCGCCGCGCAGCTCGACCTTCAACGCGCCATTCTCCGGCACCAGCCGGATCACCTCGATCAGGCCGCGGATCAGGTCGAACGCCTGGTCCTTCGTCGCGGGGTCTTCGAGAAGCTGGTCGAGATCCGAAACCTTCGGGCGCGCCTTCGCCCATATCAAGCGAGGTCATCACTTACAGCTACACGATAAGTTCCGCCATGCCTCCGGCCGTTCACAAAGCGCTCCTCTCACTGAGGTGAAAGCCGCTTGTCCTTTCAGGGCGGCGGAAATCCAGCGCACAAAAACCTTGGCTGGCGAACAGCCTGCACGGCTTGTCTTTCGGGCAGCCTCGCTGGCCGTGAAGCARACGGGGAACGATAGACAGAGACTCGGCAGCATAACGGGCCTATGATGACGTATCCAATAATCGCATCCATCGAAGCGTCCGTTTCCTGCAACGTGATATCGGACCAAGGAGACGCGCGCGTGCTCAAAGTCATGATTGTCGAAGACAACGTCCTTTTGGCTGATATCGTCGAGGATTATCTCGTCGGTATGAGCTACGAAGTGTGCGGAATCGCCACGAGCATTGCAGAAGCCGTCGCGATGGCCGATCATCACACGCCCGATCTCGCCGTGATGGATTACCGGCTCTCCAATGGAGAACTGGGCTCGAAAATACGTTCCCTTGTCCGCGATGGCGACAAGATGGGAATCTTGTTTGTCTCGGGCGATACGCTGACGGACCGCCTGACCAGCCGGGAAGGGGATGCCTTCATGCAAAAGCCCTACAGCATGGCAGAACTCGCGAAGGCGCTTTCGATCGTTCACGAAATCAAGACCGGCGTCGAAGTCGTGGTCTCCACCTTTCCCAGAACGTTTGGCTTGTTAAAGCCGCCTATTCTATTTGCCCCCGTGCTGCCATGAACACCGCGCGCACCATTGAAAAACTTCTGAGACAGCAGGCCGCGCTCGCAAAGTTTGGAAGCTTCGCCTTTGGGGAAGAGGATCTAGACAAGGTTCTTTCCGAAGCCGCGCGCATTTGCGCCGAAAGCCTCGGCGTCCCGTTTACAAAAATCTGTCGATTTAGACCGATAGAGAATGATCTTCTCGTCGTGGCTGGTTACGGCTGGCACGACGGTGTCGTCGGAAACGTCGTCTCGCAGGCGGATGCGAGTTCCACCCAAGGCCGCGCGTACGTGACCGGAAGCCCTGTCATCCTGGAAGACATTCATAAGAACAACAGCTTCGATCTGCCCCCCTTCTATGACCAGCATCATATCGTCTCGACCGTCGACGTATTGATCAAAGGCCGTAACGGGCCGTTCGGCGTGCTGGAAGCGGACTGTGCGGTGCAGCGCACGTTTGACGAACATGACATCAATTTTTTGACCGGCTTCGCCAATGTTCTCGCCGAAGCCGTTCAAACGTCCGACCGGTTTGTCACATTGCAGGCAGCGCTTGTTCAGATGACCGCGCTCATCTCCGAGAAGGAGAGCCTGCTTGCGGAAAAAGAGAAGCTTCTCGAGGAGCGCGACGTTCTCGCTTCAGAATTGCAGCATCGCGTTCGCAATAATCTGCAACTCGTACACGGCATGCTGATCCGTCAGATAGAGCTGGCTGAGCCCGGCGGCAAGGAAAGCATAAGATCGATCGCGCGGCGCGTGATGAGCCTTTCGAACGTCTATGACCACCTGCTGGGCCAAGGGCTGGTGCAATCRATCGATTTCGGCGCCTATCTGAGATCGCTGTGTGAAAATATCGAAAACTTTCAGGAGAAGGGGCCATTCGCGATCCGCATGATCTGCGAAGCGGAGCCGATGACCCTCGATCTCGACACGGTGACGGCCTTGGGCATTATCATCACTGAAGTTACGTCGAATTCCTACCTTCATGCCTTTCCCGCCGGTCCGGGCACAATCAAGGTTTCGCTGAGTGAAAATGAAGCCAGCGGCATACTCAAAATATCGGACGACGGCGTCGGCTTCGTGCCGTCGTCCGAAAGCAAGAGACACGGTGTGGGTCTTATCAAACGCTTGATGGTTCAAGCCTCCGGCACAGCCAGTCTGACCGCGGATAACGGCACCCTCTGGACACTGACTTTTCCGCTGGCATCGACCAAGAGGATCGAACCGGAGCCGGATCGCGACGCGGCGTAAGCGGCCATGGCGCTTGCTGTGATCCGCGCTAGGCGGCAAGCCTGCCGGATCAATCGATGTACCAGCGGCGATTGATCTTGCGGGATAGCACGAGGTCCATCAGGTGGGGCAGAAAGCGGCGCACCGGCGCCGGGCCACCGAGCATGTCGACCTGCCTGAAGAAGAGCTTCTGGCCATCAAACTGGACGCCATGCGGCACGCCGACATAGCCGATCATCGACCCCGGGCGTAGTAACGGAGGTATTGTCTCAGCCGGCGCCTATTGCAATGTGGAACGCTCGTATCAGCCCCAAGCGAACCCCCCAAACCCAGCCAGCAAGGTTGGGATGCACTGACGCCTTGAGGCTCGGTTTTGGCATCTTCTGGAGCGATTGCAGCGCCGACTTCTCGGCCTTGAGCTCGTCAACCCCGCTTCATTGCCGGTTGATACCTCCCGTCTTCGGTCGCTCTCAGTCGTGCGGAGCTCCGGATCCAGCCTAATCCGCCAACTCGACCAGGGTGACGAAGAATGCCCTGTGACGCTGCAGACGTGTTATCGTGCGCCCGTTGCGCCCCCTGAGGCCACGCTGCCCCTTGCCGCTGACAGGTCCGACCTCCGACCACCGTGGCCGGACTTTTGCTCCCCCTGAGCGGCAGTTTTATTTTCCCGCAAGCTTTTGCTTTGCTTCAATCTGGAGAATTCCCATGATGTTACCGAAAGGTACAACCATTGCCGTCGCGGACGGCGAGAAGCTCAATCTGTTTCGCAACGCTGGTGACGAAGCGGGCTTGAAACTGGTCGCAGTGCAGCACGAGCCCGTCGAAACAGACCAAGGAACGAGCACCGGGCGACAAGCGAGCTCAGCCAACCCCGATCATGGGCAGGCCGGAGAGGATCAGTTCTCCGCTGGGATCGTCCAACACCTCAATCAGCAGGCTCTCAGCGGGAAAATCGAAAAGCTGGTGATTGTCGCAGCGCCCCGAGCACTGGGCGAGATGCGAAAGCACTATCACAAAGCGTTGTCCTCCATCATCCTGGGTGAGATTGCGAAAGACCTGACGGGCCATTCGCTGTCGGATGTCGAAAAGGCGATTGCGGCGGGATGAGCATCCATTCCCCGGGACTGCTGGGTGCATCCGATGATCAGCCTCTGAAGGATGCCTACATTCATGCGGCCAAATCGACTGGATACTGATTCAGAGTGACTGCCGGATGGGAGGTCGGCAGGCACGTCGAAAGCACTGTCCCTCGGTCATCCGCTGGCGTCAGCTGGAACGGGAACCGGGCGATCCACGGCGTCCCGCGCTTGGGTGGTGGATGAACAAGGTTTTCTAGAGCCGTACGGGCCTTAGGACAAAAAAGAAACGACGGGGACAGGGATCTGCGTAGTACAGTGCTAGAAGTAATTGTCCGAAACACGACTAGATTCTGATTTTTTGTTCACTATCATCAACGTCTGGTCATTCGAACGCGAGAATTGATATGGCACCAAACAACACCGCGGAACCTCTATGGGACGAACATAATCTGCGCCGCGCCATCCAGGCAGCCGGTGTCGCTCTCTGGTCGTGGAACGTCGATAGCGACGGGTTTGCAATGGACGAACAGGCGTTCACAATGTGGAATGTTCCCCGGAGCGATGAGGTTTCGTTCGAAGATCTATCAGCCCACATCCACCCTGCCGATAGGGACCGCGTGCGGGCAGCATTTGCTGCTACTCGGGGTATTGTCGGGGCTTACGAAATCGATTTCCGCATCATGGTGGGTGACGAGATTCGATGGATATCGGCGCGCGGTCTAGGTGGCGACTCGGGCCTTCACCACCGCCATATGTTTGGCGTGTTCCTCAACGTTACAGGACGCAAGCAGGCTGAGGAAGGACACGAGTTGCTGGCTGGCGAAATGAGCCATCGCGTAAAAAATCTTTTGGCTATAGCAAGCGGCCTCACGCAGATCGCTTCCCGATCAACGACGTCCGCCCCCGAAATGGCAAAGGAACTCACCGCGCGACTAACAGCCCTGGGACGAGCGCATGACCTGGTGCGCCCGCTTCCCGGCCATCAAGGCCAGGCGGCGCTCCTGGGCGATCTGTTGTCTGTTCTGCTCTCGCCATATGAAGACATGGGAGCATTTAGCGGTCGTATCCGTGTCGCGGTGCCTCGCATGGGTGTCGGCGAGGCAACGGCGACCACAATGGCGCTCGTTATTCACGAGCTTGCGACGAACTCCTTGAAATACGGTTCACTCTCCGCAGACACCGGTACGCTCGATGTTTCAGGCTCTCTAGACGATCCGGATGTAACTATTGTCTGGACTGAGCGGGGCGGCCCTTCAGTGCGAGCCCCGGACAAACCGGAGGGATATGGCAGCAAACTGCTCGTTCGAAGCGTGGCAAACCAACTTGGCGGCTCGATAACATACGACTGGTCGGAAGACGGTGTGACCGTCGTTCTGAAAGTGAAGGCGGACAGGCTGTCTGCATAGGCTGGACGGACACGTTTTGTGTCGTCGGGCTCTACGAGGTGAAGTCACGTCACGGAACCATATCCGCCCACTCAGGTTCAACAACATAGTCTAATTGATTTTCATTCGCGTGAGATAGGGCTCCTCCCTCCACACCTCCGAGTGGCGGCGACGGAGAATATCGTGACGATTCCAACATCTCAAAATTCATTCACGGTACTCATCGTAGAGGACGAACCGGTTGTACGAATGCTGACAACCGAGGTGCTAGAGGAAGCTGGATACAGCGTAGTCGAGGCCGCGAACGCCAGCGAGGCGCTGGAGCTCCTCAACGCTCGGGCGGACTTCTCCCTCATGATAACCGACGTTCGGATGCCGGGCGAACTGAACGGATACAGCCTTTCTCGCCTTGTCCTCATGAAGTATCCCACCATGCCAATTATCGTTCTTTCCGGTGACAGCCCTCCTGGAGATGGTGATTTGCCAATTGGTGCGCGCTTTATGCCAAAACCCGTCTCACCATCGGAACTCGTGGATGTGGTGGCTCAGTTCCTCGACAAGTCTGCTTTCGCCTTAGCCCCATCCTCCGGGCACAGCGATGTTTCACAGATGGAAAATTCCTCTGTCGTCGTAGAAATAGCCTTGGATCCCGCTGGAGATGGTTTGAGCTTGGGCTCAGTGCGACCGCTCGCGGAGCCCGACAAAAGCTAAACTTGGTCTTCGGGAGGTATCGTTCGGTTCTCAGCCGCCGCCCACTCTTCCGTTCTGGAGGAGAAGCTGCGTTCGGTCCCCGGAGAGCACGTTGCTCATTTCTACAAGCCTGGAAGTT
>NZ_JBFUHH010000157.1:0-5568 GCF_056402495.1 Microvirga sp. P4_A5
CTCTGCAACTCGCGGGATGCTGAACTCGCACGGAACCATTCATGAAATCTAACGACACTTCAAAGATGCCGTTCTATCCCCAGTATCCAGAAAGCGCGCGCTGGTGTCCGTGCGAAGCGTCTAATCATAGCCCTAAGGAATTTTCCAAGGGAATGTCTTCTCGCTTGGCAGGCTCTTCAACTGTTCGTCCTGCCTATTGCAAGCAGCGACGGGGCGAATTTGCGATGAAGCGCGCGCTCGATGTAATGCTCTCACTTCTCCTGCTCATATTGCTGGCACCCGTTCTGCTACTCATCATATTGGCTATCAAGGTGACCTCGTCGGGACCGGCAATTTTTCGCCAGCAGCGATACGGCCTGAATGGACGAAAGTTTGAGATCTTTAAGTTTCGTACGATGTACGTCTCCGCCTGCGACCCAAGCGGCGTAAAGCAGGTCACACAGCACGACAAGCGTGTGACGCCTATCGGATGCTTTTTGCGCAAATCGAGCTTGGATGAACTTCCACAACTCCTCAATGTATTGAATGGTGAAATGTCCCTTGTGGGTCCTCGTCCGCATGTTCCGGGAATGCTTGGTGGGGGAATTCCCTACGAGAAATTAGTGCCGGAGTATTTTGAACGCTTGCGCGTGTTGCCTGGGGTCACGGGCCTCGCGCAGGTCAACGGATTGCGAGGCAGCACCGACGATCCGGTTGTGGCAACGGCTAGGATCACCTATGACCTTGAGTACATCCAGCGCTGGTCCTTCTCATTCGATATTTGGATCATCATCAAGACGGCCCAACGGGAATTGTTTCGTGGACACGGATTTTGATGATGCATCTAGGTTCACCCACAAAATGTCGGTTCCGTTTCCGATACTACGACAGTCTCGAATTTCTAAGATCCAGAGATTTGGTTGCGTCGCTCAATGAAGGCGCCTCGTAGTGGTGCAACCAACCAGTGTATTTCTGTCCAACGCCCATTTGCCGAGGATTAGAGCCTGGCTCAATTCAGGTTCCCTGTCTTTGGGCAGAGGGAAGCGATGCGAGCTTACAGCGGGATTTTACGACGGCGTGTGATCCAGAAAAATCAGGCAGGCTGAAAGACCGCGCGACGGCAGAAAATCGAGAAAAAATTTACCGGTGTCAGAAAAACATATTTTTACGAGTACAGAGATGTCACACAAAGTTGCGTTGATTACGGGTGTAACCGGCCAAGACGGCGGCTACCTATCGGAACTCCTACTAAGCAAAGGGTACATCGTACATGGCGTGAAACGGCGGTCATCCTCCTTCAACACCGGCCGGATCGACCACCTTTATCAGGATGTCCATGAGCGGGACGTGAGTTTCCGGCTCCATTACGGGGACATGACGGATTCGACCAACCTCATTCGCATAGTGGCAGAAGTGCAGCCTACTGAAATCTATAACCTTGCAGCCCAAAGCCATGTGCAAGTCAGTTTCGAAACGCCGGAGTATACATCGAACGCCGACGCTACTGGTACCCTTCGGATGCTGGAGGCGATCCGTATCCTTGGATTGCAAGAGAAAGCGCGCTTCTATCAGGCATCAACTTCTGAGCTCTACGGCAAGGTGCAAGCGGTGCCCCAAGATGAGACGACACCCTTCTACCCTCGGAGCCCCTACGCGGCAGCGAAATTGTATGGATACTGGATCACGATCAACTACCGTGAAGCCTATGGCATGCACGCTTCGAACGGCATCCTTTTCAACCACGAGAGCCCGACTCGCGGCGAGACTTTCGTGACCCGCAAAATTAGCCGCGCGGTGGCTGCGATCGAACTCGGGCTTCAAGACAAGCTCTACGTCGGAAACCTCGACGCGAAACGCGATTGGGGCCATGCCCGGGAGTATGTGGAGGGTATGTGGCGGATCCTTCAACAAGATGAGCCGGATGATTACGTTCTGGCCACGGGTGAGGCGCATTCTGTGCGCGAGTTTATCGAGCGTGCGTTCGCCCATGTGGGCCGGACAATTGCATGGCGCGGTGAAAATGAAGCGGAAGTCGGGTTCGACGAGAAAACCGGTGACACAATCGTGGAAGTTGATCCCCGCTATTTTAGACCGACAGAGGTCGAATTGCTTTTGGGTAACCCCGCAAAAGCCAAGGCCAAACTGGGTTGGGAACACAAAACCACATTCGCCGAGCTCGTCAAAGAGATGGTGCAGGCCGACCTCGACCTGTTCCGCCAGACCCGCTCCAACCGCGGCAGCACGGAAGCGGCTTCGATCCGTTACCAGGGTTTTGGATAGTAGAGAATAGCGGGAGCGGTCTCGAAAGCGGCAGAGTCATTCATTTCCCGTCCGAGCTAGCCATCAACCCGGCATTTCTGAAATCCTGCGGAGATAGGAAGTTTCGGTTGGTCACGCCACGCGCCGTGCCGTCCATTGTTGAGATGCCGTCACTCATGGATGTTGCGCTGCCGGCGGCTTGGCAAAGGGGAGGGGGCCTCTGTGTCACGCTGCCTTGCGGCAACAGCAGATAAGGCTTGCTGTTAACACAGCCGGAATGAGCGCTGGCTCTCCGTCAAACACTGCCAGGAGGCCGTTATCTCCGCCATGTAGCGAGATGAGAAAGGTCACATCTCAACCGCAGCCATCGCCGACGCTACCCTGATCTCCGGACTTTTGATTTGTGGCTGCTGTGTGGGGCAACGGCAGTGTCGTGACGAGACACCTATTCGTGCTCCGGTCGGTGAGCCAAGGCGGTTTGCCGCAACGAGCGCACGATATCCCGGAGGAGATCGAGCGCCGCATCCTCTTTGCCATCAACCTGAACTTCCTGACGCCCGAACTCGCCGCCAAGTTTACTGGCGCCTATATAACCGCTTGGTCGCAGAAGCTGACAACCAACATCCAGAGGCGGCGGGCAAGCTCACGGCCGTTGAGCGCAGGATCGCCGGCATCACGCGGGCGATCGAAGATGGCCTCTACCTGCCGGCGATTAAGGCCCGTCTTGCTGAGCTGGAAGCCGAGAAGGCGAGCCTGACGGCACTGCACGGGCCGGCGCCGGTGGTGCAGAAAGTGCCGGCGCATCCGAAGCTGGCCGCAATCTATCGGCGCAAGGTCCTGAAACTGGAAAGCCTGCTCACGGACACGGATCGCCGGGACGAGGCGATGTAGACAATTGATCGATAATCGAGAAGAATTACGCTCGCGCCGCGCCAGATGGCCCCGGTGTCGATGCCCTGTTAAAGGGCGACCTTGCCCGTCTGTTGATGTTGTGCGTGGGTGTTTTACCTCGCGCCCCTTGCGCTCGACCTCAAGGCTCTAGCGGGCATGCCATGAGCGCCCGCGACGTCTCAGCCCGGCAGCGGCGCCGGCGCGCTGGTGCTCGCGGTGGCAATCGTAGTGGTGGCGCTCGTGGGGCGGTTTAGCGAAAGGCAACATTCCATGCTAAATTTCTGCCCTGAATTGGGGGCTTTTCAGTTGAAGTTCGAATTTAGGTCTATTCAGGCCATGCGCGGAATCGCTGCGATGATGGTCGTTGCCTATCACGCTGCAATTTCGGCCGGCCTAGCAGCCGATCGGGGAGATGCAGACGGTTCATTCCTTGATGCGGGAGTGGATATTTTTTTTATCATCAGCGGCTTCGTGATGATCATTGCCACATCGGGGCGAACATTATCGGCGTGGCAGTTTCTCAGCGCTCGCTTGAAGCGGATTGTGCCCCTGTATTGGATCGCCCTCCTGGTTACACTGATCATCGGAACTGTATCCCGAGAGATCGCCTTCCCTCCTGCAACACATATACTCCAGGCCTATCTCTTCATTCCCTATGTCAATCAATCAGGGGTAATAGCGCCCTTCCTTACAGCCGGTTGGACGCTCAGTTATGAGCTATTTTTCTACGCTGTATTCGCCCTTGTGATCGCAATTGCTCCTTGGCGTAGGGCCCTTTTAATTCTCGGTCTTTTTATCCTGCTAATCAGCCTTCGTCCGCTCATTGGCCAGGCAAGCCCATCAGCATTCCGTTTGACCAGTCCATTGTTGCTAGAGTTCGTTGCTGGCATGTTTTTGGCGTTGTCGCTCAAATGGTGGGAAAAAAAGACCGCACCTGTAGCAGCAATCTTGATTGGGCTTGGGATCGCTTTTGGCGTCTACGCCGCCCTGAAGCTCCCCTCGCTTCCTCGCTTTATTGCGCAAGGTGGGCCATCGATTATGATTGTAGCTGGAGCGCTTTTGCTTGAGCCTATCATCAAAGACAATTGGCGGTCTGTACGGTTTCTTGGGGACGCTTCCTATTCGATCTACCTATTTCATTCCCTTTTCATCTTCACGCCGGCCTTGGTGGGAATGTCGCTAAGCAATGGCCATGTTTGGGCGGCTTTGATGATCTTGACTGGGACATCCGGCGGCCTGCTCGCCTATAAATTCATAGAACGCCCACTAGTTAAACGGCTAAACCGCCACAAAGCACAGCTTGCAACCATTCAAACTGGTCACTCCGGATAAGGCACCAATGTATACCCAGTGCGGCGAATGGCRATGCCCCAGCAGGCAAGCGCCAGGATCGCCGCATCAATTTCCTTAGCGTCGCAGATAGCCACATATCGCAGCGTCTCCGCGCAGGCTCCAGACTGATTGTCGTCGCTCCGGTAGCGGCGCTTATCTGCGGCGGGTGCAGACGGGAGATGGCGCTGTTCTCGAACTCGCCGAGCGTGTCACTGGCTCGACTCGTCTGCCGCGCGGATTTAGCCGCCTCGCATAGCAGGCTCGGTGCCGCCCGTGAATTCCCCAAAGCGGAACTTCCTAACCACTATCCGCGTCAGAACGAACGCGGCACCGTACTGTGGAACGACGGGCTCAATGTAAGCACCCGGTGAGGGCCGCAGGATTAAGCATTAGGAGGGAGGAGGCTTGGGATCTGCTTCGTCGATTTGGTCCTCAATAATCTCGCGGAGACATGCGACATCGCTGCCATCTATGCAGCCGCAACTTGCCGGTTCGAGACCTTCCACTCCCATGGCAGCAGGTCCGACAACCTGCTCTGTGGAATGCTGGCAATGCGGGCGAGCACATCGGACAGCCAAACCAGTGGATCAACGTCGTTGAGTTTCGCTGTCATGATCAACGTGGTCATCGCTGCCGCTCGATCGGCTCCCCGTTCGGAACCGGCGAAGAGCCATGACTTCCGCCCCAGCGCGAAGCACGGAGCGCCCGTTCGGGCCTGCAAGGCGGCCCTCGGCGGGGGCTTACGATGCATCAGCCCAACCAGTTTTTACGGTATAGGCCTCGCCCGATCCAACCATGCCGGGTCGCCAGTATCAGATTGGATGCGTTAGCGGCCATACGAATCCTCGAGTCGCACAATATCGTCCTCACCCGTGTAGCTGCCCACCTGCACCTCGATGATCTCGAGTGGGATCAGACCCGGATTGACGAGGCGGTGTACTGCGCCGATGGGGATCTGGGCCGCCTCGTTCTCGTGGAGAACAAGGACTTTCGCGTCAACCGTCACTTCAGCGGTCCCTTTGACGATAATCCAATGCTCAGCCCGATGATGATGCTTTTGGAGCGACAGCCGGCCGCCGGGTTTGACGAAGATCCGCTTGACTTGGA
>NZ_JBFUHH010000158.1:0-5559 GCF_056402495.1 Microvirga sp. P4_A5
CTGACGCTCGATCCGCCGGACGCCACCAGCGACCAGGCCGGCATCCCCCATCTCGACGACGATTATCTCATCCTCTCGACCATTCATTCCGCCAAGGGCCAGGAATGGAAATCGGTCTTCATCCTCAACACTGTCGATGGCTGCATCCCCAGTGACCTCGGCACCGGAACCAAGACCGAGATCGATGAGGAGCGGCGGGTTCTTTACGTCGCTATGACGCGGGCGGAAGATCATCTCCACCTCGTCATGCCGCAGCGATTCTTTACCCACAACCAGCATCCGCGGGGGGACCGCCACGTCTATACGCCGCGGACACGCTTCATCCCGTCGAAGCTGCTGAGGCTGTTTAACTGCACAAACTGGTCGAGCGAACCAGCTGCGGCTACACCTCCGACCTCGCGTGCCCCGCAGGTTGATGTTGCGGCGCGAATGAGAAAGATGTTTGCCTAAGCGTGGAGCTCGCCGGGGCCGGTCGCTGGTGGAGCAGTCCGCCTGAGACTAAGCGCGGGTTGTGGTGCTGGAGTGCTACGCACTTCGTTGCGCGCATGGCTCCACGCCTCGTCGGTACAGGGCTGCGCGCAAGGGGGACCCGGGGAACTCTCTTCTCGTACTTTGAGGTGCTCAATCAAAGCTCAATAAGCTACGGAAGCGGACATTAGTGGTGGTTAGTCGAAGGACAGCTAATGACCCAAGGCGGACCTTCGAGCCGTTTCCGGGCTCCTTGAATGCTTAGGCCAAACTCTCGGGAATGATCCTCCTCAAGCGCCAATCGGCGCAACCTGATGTACGATCCGTGTGCGGCTAAGGCGAGTGCCACGCTTCTGCATGTCGTGGAGCTGAACGTACATCATGGCCGTCATAAGCGTATCATTGAACGCGTCATGCTGCTCAAGGCTTGGGATACCAAGATCCGCAAGAATGGAAGCGAACCGCAGGTCGAGCACCGTTCCGGGTGGAGCGCCACCGTATTTCAGAGCGTAGTACATGGAGGACACCTCGATGCGACGGTTCGGAAGCTTCGTCCCGATATAGCGGAGGATATATTTGTCCAGCATGCGGATGTCGAAGTCGACATAGTAGCCGACGATCGGCCGTCCACCGATAAACCGGAGAAGCTCGGGAAGCACCTCGTGCATTGCCCGTCCCACCGCCACATCCTGGGCCCGGAGCTGATGCACCTTGATCGACGTGGAGGTCGGATCCTTGTCGGGCCGTATGACTGCCCTGAAGGGCGTGCTCATCATGATGCGTTGGCCGCGGACGATCAGTGCCGCTATGGCGATCACCTCATCGGTTCTTGGATTGAGCCCCGTGGTTTCGCAATCGAGAATGACGACCTCGTCAGGAGGGCCAGGCTCGAAAAGGAATCGATAGGAGTGATCTCCCAGGGAAACGCGATAGAACAAGTTCCGCAACCAGCGCATTATTCAGAATGCCCCGAGATTGTAATGGTTGCGGATCAATTCGCGGAACTGGCGGACGACACGGAGGGCATCCCGGAGCATATCCCGCTCCGCCGTGGTGATCTCGTCGAGCCGCACGACGGACTCGGCTTCGATGGTTCCCCTGTGCAAGGCGCGCAATTGCGCCCTAAGACGGAATTCCATGAAGGCGTGAAGCGCACTGGTCAATTCCCGACCGAACCTCGTGTCCAGGGATCCAATCTGGACCAGAGCATCGATGCGCGCGGCTGTAGGATTGACAAGGATGCCCTTGTCGATCGCCAGCGTCCGGACACCATGCACGATTGGGAATATACCGGCTCTCTTGAGGTCAATCTCATCCGAGCCGACACCCACCGATGCCATGATCGTGCTGAGGACACCAAGGTTCGGGGTCGTGAAGGTCTCGATCAAGTGTGCGAAATGCGCCAAGAGGGCAGCCTCGCCGCGCATGAGATCGATGAGGGCTTCCTTTGCTCGGAGGACAAGGTCTTGCTTCCCAGCGACCGCCACGGCGTCGAAGAAGATGGCGATGTTCATGGCGGCTGCCGCATCGCGGCTGAACACCCAGGCTTTGAGCTGGCGGATAAAGCCCTCGACTGTTTGCGACCACACCGGGTTACGAACCATGACGTTCCCGGAGCAGGGTGGGAAACCAAACCCGTCTAGGGTGCCGGAAAAGGCCTGGCGGAACTGCGCGAGGTCACCGTCTGGAACCTCCTCGGCAAGAAGAAGGGCGTTGTCCTGGTCAGTCCGCACGGTTTGCTCGCCACGCCCTTCCGAACCCATCAGCAGTAGGCAGCCATTCTGGCGGATGGCTGGAGGGGCCACCATCTCAAAGAGCTTTCTGAACAACCGTCGGTTCAGGTCGGAGGTGATTTCGGCGATCAGGTCAACCTTCAACCCCTGCCGATGGAGCCGCTCGACTTGGCCCTGGATGTCGCGAGCCGCGCCCGCCAGGTCGTCGAGGTTGCGGGCTCGGTCAATTCTTCCAGGGATGAGTTGGGAGTTGCCGGCCAACAGCCCCAGGATGTCGATGTCCTCGAGGAATCCGACATAATGGCCGTTCGATCGGATTGCGAGACGCCGCTTGTTGTGCTTCGTCATCAAAAGCAGCGCGTCAAAAATGAAGTCGCCCCCGTCGACCGAGACAACATCGAAATGGCAGACCTCACGGACCGGCGTGTCGAGCGCAAATCGACGCAGAACGACCGCTTTCGACAGGTTCATGCCTGTGACCACGCCAACACGCTGTCCATCCCGCACGAAAAGGGCATTGATGTCATTGTCCTTCATGCAGTGCCCGGCCTGTTCGATCGTGGTTGCGCCATCGACATAGACGGCGCCGCCATGCCGCGCCTCGCTGATGCGTGCCCGCAGCACGCTCTCGACGCCCTCCGTTTTCCTCTGCTGGGCAAACGCATCGAGCTTGCGGGATACATCAGCATAGAAAAAGGCCGCGAAGGCTGCGTTGTGACGGATGAGATCAAGAACAATGTTGCGGGGGATCAGGAAACAGAGCGTCTCCTCCACCGCGACGAAGTCTTCACCTGCCGCCCCGTGCACAACCGCCCGTGAGTCAAAACTGTCTTTCGGGCCGAGCACGGCCAGGAGCGTGGATCCGTCCCGAACCTCGACGGCTCCCTTGATGACAATGTGCAGCAGTTCTGACGCATGTCCCTGCCGGACGATCATCTCATCGGGGCTGAAATACCCGATGTCGAGCACCGCCCTAAGCTCCTCGACCTCCTGATGTGCGAGCCGGTCGAAGGGCGGATTGGCGGTGTCGAAGCCCTGCATAGATTGACTTGGCATGGATCGCGAGCACTCCGCCGTTGATCAACCGGAAGGTGGAGATATCTCTTAATCGCTAGTGCAAGTGGGCAGCAGTGGCGCCGATGCCGGTCTCGGATCGAACATATTGGGCATCAAACGCCTCGATTTCCGCCTTCGCCCGTTCGCTGGCGTCAAGCTTGGAAAAAGCCCAAATTCCGAGGAACGCGATCGGCATCGAGAAAATCGCGGGGTTGTCATAAGGGAAGATTTCCTTTGAGAAGCCGAAGGTTTGCACCCAGACGGCCTTGCTCAGCACCACCATCACGACAGCGCTGACAAGGCCAAGGAGCCCGCCGGCCAAAGCACCCCGGGTTGTCGTTCCTTTCCAGAGAATGGACATGAGCAGAACCGGGAAGTTGCAGCTTGCGGCCACCGCAAAGGCGAGGCCCACCATGAAGGCCACGTTCTGGTTCTCGAAGATGTAGCCCAGGATAATGGCGACGATCCCGATCGCGATCGCTGAGATCTTCGAGATCCTGACCTCCTTCTGTTCGGAAACACGGCCCCGTGCGATGATCTCCGCATAGAGGTCGTGGCTGACGGCAGAAGCGCCCGCAAGGGTGAGCCCGGCGACAACGGCAAGGATCGTCGCGAAGGAAACGGCGGAGATGAAACCGAGGAAGAGCGAGCCGCCGGTGGCCGCGGAGAGATGGACCGCGGCCATGTTCGTTCCGCCGATAAGGTCCTTGACCTTGTCGTAAACTCCGTTCGGGCCGACTTTGAAGTAACTCGGGTCGTTCATCAGGAACGTGATCGCGCCGAAGCCGATGATGAAGGTGAGAACATAGAAATAGGCGATCAGGCCAGTGGCGTAGAATACCGATTTCCGAGCCGCGCGGGCATCGGACACGGTGAAGAACCGCATTAGGATATGCGGCAACCCGGCCGTCCCGAACATAAGTGCAAGGCCGAGCGAGATGGCCGAGATCGGGTCGGCCACGAGGGCGCCGGGAGCCATGATGGCGTCGCCTCTCGGGTGGATTGCAACGGCGTCCGCGAACATTGCCTCAGGGCTGAAGCCATATCGCCATAGGACCATCAAGGCAATCAGAGTGGCGCCGGCAAGGAGGAGGCACGCTTTGATGATCTGGACCCATGTGGTGGCTTTCATGCCGCCAAACACAACATAGACGATCATCAGCACGCCGACGATGACAACCGCGTACAGGTAGTCCAGGCCAAACAGCAGTTCGATGAGCTTACCCGCACCGACCATTTGCGCGATGAGATAGAAGGCAACCACCACAAGCGTACCGACCGCCGACAGAATGCGGATCTGGGTCTGGTCGAGACGAAACGAGGCCACGTCGGAGAAGGTAAACTTGCCCAAGTTCCGCAATCGCTCGGCGATGAGGAAGAGAACGATCGGCCAGCCGACCAAGAACCCGATCGAGTAGATCAGACCGTCAAAGCCGCTGGCAAAGACGAGACCTGAGATGCCGAGGAAGGATGCTGCCGACATATAGTCGCCGGCGATGGCTAAGCCGTTTTGCATCCCGGTGATGCCGCCGCCCGCCGCATAGAAATCCGCGGCAGTCTTGGTCTGAGTGGCTGCCCGGTAAGTGATCCCGAGCGTGCCGAGCACAAAAAGCAGAAACATGACGATCGCGGCCCAGTTTAATGGCTGCTTCTGGACCGCGCCCAAGTCTGGACCCGCTGCAAGGGAACTCGAGAGAACGGCATCGACCACTAGAACAGCCGCGACCGCGATGATGGGGAGCCTGCGCATCACAAGAACTCCCTCGTGAGATTGCGGGTCAGTTCGTCAAACTCGCTGTTCGCCCGGTAAACATAGATGCCGGTCAGGACGAAAGCGGCGATGATAACGCCAAGCCCAAGCAGGATCCCCAAGGAGGTGACGCCGTCGCCGACCTTCATGGCGAGGAGGGGCTTGGCAAACGCCACGAGGAGGATGAACCCGAAATAGATGACGAGCATCACAATGGTCAGAGTCCAGGCGAACTTGGTTCTCTGGCGGACAAGCTCCTGAAACCTCGGGCTTTGGATAACTCGGTCGTAGTCACGGGAAGCCATGGCTGGAACCCTCCATCAGAGACGGTCAACGAGTTTTGTTCTGGCGGTTCTCCACGAGGTCGTCGACGACCGCCGGGTCGGCGAGCGTCGAGGTGTCGCCGAGATTGCCGAATTCGTCCTCGGCGATCTTGCGCAGGATGCGGCGCATGATCTTGCCCGAGCGGGTTTTCGGCAGCCCGGGGGCGAACTGGATCAGGTCGGGCGACGCGATGGGGCCGATTTCCTTGCGGACCCACACGACCAGCTC
>NZ_JBFUHH010000159.1:0-5530 GCF_056402495.1 Microvirga sp. P4_A5
GCCCATCCGAGCTGATATTAGACCCGTAACTCTCGCCGTTGGCGGCGCTCGTGCCGTTGAGGCTCGTGGAGATCCGCACGAGGTCTCCCGTCACCATGTCCTTCCTGAAAATGTCGATGAATGTTTGGCTGTCGCCACTTATGAGATTGGCTGAGGCGCTCTCGAAGACGACGTAACGTCCGCTACCATCGACATGAGCGCCGCCACTGCTCTTGGCGCCCTGGCTTTGCGCCGTGTTACCGCTGGCCGACACGATTTCTGTCGTGCCGGTCTGCATGTCCGTTCTGAAAATGTCGACGGCGCCGTTCACGTCACCGGTCACCAGGTTCGACGCGGAGCTCTCAAACACGACGTAGCGGCCGTCGTCGGTGATTTCGCTGAATTGCCCGCCCGCAGGCATATCATCCAGCGAAAATGCAACCCGCTCGATGGCTCCGGTGTTGAGGTATTTTCTGAAGACCGACAGGGACCCGAAAACGTCCTCGACGAGGTTCGTCGCCGAGCTTTGAAAGACCAGGAAGTTCCCGTTCCCGCTGACGTGCCCCGACATCGTGTCGCGGTTTGCCTCCTCGAAGCCCCTGGCGGCGAACGGGCTCGTCAATCGCACGATATCGCCTGTCAAAAGATCCTTTCGAAAAATATCCGTCGCCTCATTGGTATCGCCCGCCACGAGGTTGTCGGCATAGCTTTCGAAAATCACGTAGCGCCCGTCCGCGCTGATGCTCGCGTTGTCGCTGTCTTCGCTTCCTTGCGGGCCCGCATTCCCGGCGCGCGAGACGAGTACGATCTCCCCAGTTACAAGATCCTTGCGGAAAACCTGATAAAAGCCGTTATCCGCTCCCGTAGCGAGGTCCGTGGCTTCGCTGGTAAACACGACGTAACGGCCATTCGCGCTGATCTGGGGATAATAGCTTCCGCCATTCGATCCCGACCCGTCGGATTTGGCCGATACACGGGTGAGATCGCCGGTGATCAGATCCTTGATAAAGACGTCGGAGCTGCCGTTGACATCGCCCGCCACGAGATTGGTGGCATAGCTGTCGAAGACGACATAGCGTCCATCACCGCTCATTTGCGCAGTATCGACGGAGTTGTTGCCCTGCGTGCCGTCAGCCAAAACGGAAACGAGTTTGACCTCGCAGGTCACCATGTCCTTCCGGAAGACGTCGCTCCGCAGGTTAGCGTCGCCGGCCACGAGGTTCGTGGCATGACTCACAAAGGAAATGTAGCGCCCATCGTCGCTGATCTGCGCCAAAAAGCTCCATTGATTGCCCTCCTCTGGATTGGTGCCGGCTGTCGAGGATACGAGTTCGATCGTGCCTGTCGCCAAATCCTTGCGAAAGATGTGCGATTGGACGCCGGTGACGCCGGCGAGGAGATTGGTGGCGCGACTTTCAAAAACCACGTAGCGCCCGTCCGCGCTCACCGATGGCCGCTGGGCGGTCGCGTCGGCCGAGGTCCCGTCGCCCGCCGCCGAGACCAGCGTGACGGCGCCGGAGATCAGGTCCTTCCGGAAGACCGCCGTGAGGCCGCCTGTGTTGGCACCGAGATTGGTCGCTATGCTCTCGAACACGACGTAGCGCCCGTTGGCGCTGAAGCTCGGCAGCGCGCTTCGGGCATTGGCCTCGCCTCCAACCGATGACACCGAAACCCGCCTCACGATGTCGTCGGAATGAACAGGGGTGGTGGTCAGGACCTGCAAGGTGAATGGCATGGAAGTTCCCGCAGAGGATCAGGGAGGGAAGGACGGTTGCACCATTTACGTAACGCAATAATGTTAACAACTCAACATCGAACGACTGGGCAGAACCGTCACAGGGCGAGTTGCTCTCGGCGGCGGGTTGCGGCATGAGCGGTCCACCTTCGCCCTTGGGGCGAGGGGAGCTCTTTCAAGCCGATTCGTTTCTGATATGTTCTCGACGATTCGCGCTTTTCAGATTGTCATGACGGGATTTTTTCATGGGTAAGGTCGTCAATCCGCCGTCCGGCGGGGAAATCGAGTCGATCAATCTCAAGGATGCGCTCGAGGAGCGCTACCTCGCCTATGCGCTCTCCACCATCATGCACCGGGCGCTGCCGGATGCGCGAGACGGGCTGAAGCCGGTCCATCGCCGCATCCTCCACGCCATGCGGCTCCTGCGGCTCGATCCGAAGTCGGCGCCGAAGAAATGCGCCCGCGTGGTCGGCGACGTGATGGGTCAATATCATCCGCATGGCGACCAATCGATCTATGACGCGCTCGTGCGCATGGCGCAGGATTTCGCCCAGCGCTACCCGCTGGTCGAGGGGCAGGGGAATTTCGGCAATATCGACGGCGATAACGCGGCGGCCATGCGCTACACCGAGGCGCGGCTCACCGAGGTGGCGCGGCTGTTGCTCGAAGGCATCGACGAGGACGCGGTCGATTTCCGCGAGACCTACGACCAGACCAACGAGGAACCGATCGTCCTGCCGGCCGCGTTCCCGAACCTGCTCGCCAACGGCTCGCAGGGCATCGCGGTCGGCATGGCGACGTCGATCCCGCCGCACAACGCCTACGAGCTTTGCGACGCGGCTTTGCATCTCATCAAGGAACCCGGCGCGACATCCGACGATCTTGCGCAATTCGTGCCCGGCCCGGATTTGCCGACTGGCGGCATCATCGTCGAGACTCCGGCCTCGATGGCCGAGACCTACCGTACGGGGCGCGGGTCGTTTCGCGTGCGGGCGCGGTGGGAGAAGGAGGATACGGGAAGGGGGACGTGGAACATCGTCATCACCGAGATCCCCTATTCGGTGCCGAAATCCCGCCTGATCGAAAAGATCGCCGAATTGCTGCAGGACAAGAAGCTGCCGCTTCTCGCCGACGTGCGCGATGAATCGGCGGAGGATATCCGGGTCGTGCTGGAGCCGCGCTCCCGGACCGTCGATCCGATCATCCTGATGGAATCGCTGTTTCGGCTCACCGAGCTCGAAAGCCGTATTCCAATGAACGTGAACGTGCTTGCCGGCGGCAAGGTGCCCAAGGTCCTGAGCCTCGCGGAATGCCTGCGCGAATGGCTCGACCACCGCCGCGAGGTGCTGGTGCGCCGCTCCACCTTCCGGCTCGCCGCCATCGACAAGCGCCTCGAAATTCTGGGCGGGTTGCTGATCGTCTATCTCGACCTCGACCGGGTGATCAAGATCATCCGCGAGGATGACGAACCGAAGGCCGAATTGATGCGGTTCTTCAAGCTCACCGAGATGCAGGCCAACGCCATCCTCGACACGCGCCTGCGCTCACTGCGCAAGCTCGAGGAAATGGAGCTCAAGCGCGAGCAGAAGAGCCTGCAGGACGAGAAGGCCTCCATCGAGGACCTGCTGGGCTCCGACAAGCAGCAATGGAAAACCGTGGCCTGGGAGATCAAGGAGGTCCGCAAGGCCTTCGGCCCCGATACCGCGATTGGACGCCGCCGCACCACCTTCGCGGAGATGCCCGATACCTCCGACATCGATTTCGCCGAGGCCATGGTGGAGCGCGAACCGGTGACGGTCATCGTCTCGGAGAAGGGCTGGATCCGGGCGCTCAAAGGTCATCTGGCCGACCTGTCCAGCGTGCAGTTCAAGGGCGACGACAGCCTCAAGACCTCGTTCTTCACGGAGACCACCGCGAAGATCGTCGTCGTGACGACCAATGGAAAGTTCTACACGCTGGAAGCGTCCAAACTCCCCGGCGGTCGCGGCTTCGGCGATCCGATCCGGCTCATGGCCGATCTGGAGGAGGGGGCGGACATCATCGCGGTCTTCCCCTACAAAACCGGTGCGAAGCTGCTGGTGGCCGGCACGGACGGGCGCGGTTTCGTCGTGCCGACGGACGACGTCACGGCCAATACCCGCAAGGGCAAGCAGATCCTCAACGTGGATGCGGGCGCGAAGACGGTCATCTGCGCGGGGGCCGAGGGCGACCACGTGGCGGTGGTGGGCCAGAACCGCAAGCTCATCGTGTTCCCGCTGACGCAGGTGCCGGAAATGACGCGCGGCAAGGGCGTGCGCCTGCAACGCTACAAGGACGGCGGCATCTCGGACGCCAAGGTCTTCCGGCTGTCGGAAGGCCTGACCTGGAAGGACACCGCCGGGCGCACCTGGACGGTGGGCAAGGACGACCTGCGAGACTGGATCGGCAACCGCGCTGAGGCCGGCCGTCTGCCGCCGAAGGGATTTCCGAAGAGCAACCGGTTCGAGTAAAGATCGTCCAAACCTGCCGTCATGGCCGGGCTTGACCCGGCCACCTACGACTTGTGACGGTGCAAAAAGACGTGGGTACGCGGGTCAAGCCCGCGCATGACGAAGCTGTGGCGTTCCGGCGAGGTAAGATCGTGTCCGACATGGGGCGGAGTTTCCCACCCCCTCGTGGGGAGGGTTAGGGTAGGAGTGGGAGCGCTGGACGCTCATAGCTCTCGCCAACACCCCCACCTCCAACTCCTCCCCACACGGGGGAGGAGAGCTGCCGGCGCTTTATCGGCCAAACCCTCAGGATGAGCTAGCGACGTCTACCCTACCCGCGCCCAGCCGGCCGGCAGCAGACGCTCCTGCGGAGTGAAGCGCGCCTTGTAGGCCATCTTCTTCGAGCCCTCGACCCAGTAGCCGAGATACAGATAAGGCAGGCCCATCGCCGTCGCCCGGCGGATATGGTCGAGGATGATGAAGGTGCCGAGGCTGCGGTCGTCGAGCGTCGGATCGTAGAACGAATAGACCATGGAGAGGCCGTCGCTCATCTCGTCGGTGAGGCACACGGCGATGAGGTCGCCTTCGCCGCGGCCCGTGATCGCGCTATCGATGCCCCGGCGGCGGTATTCGATGATGCGGGTGTCGACGTGGCTGTCCTCCACCATCATGGCGTAGTCGAGCACGCTCATGTCGGCCATGCCGCCATCCGAATGCCGCGTGTCGAGGTAGCGGCGGAACAGCGAATATTGCTCCGAGGAGGGCCGGTTGGGGATGACTTCGCCGATGAGGTCGCGGTTGGCCTTCATGATCCGGCGCATATTTCCGGAGGAGCTGAACTCGTTCACGAGAACGCGCACCGACACGCAGGCATTGCAGAGATCGCAGGCAGGCCGATAGGCGATCGTCTGCGAGCGTCGGAATCCCCCTTGCGTCAGGATCTCGTTCAACTCGCGGCCGCGCCGCCCGATAATGTGCGTGAAGACCTTCCGCTCCTCCTTGCCCGGCAGGTAAGGACAGGGGGAGGGCGAAGTGAGATAGAATTGCGGTGCGTCGCGCGGCTGACTCGTCACGCCTTTGCCTTCGTCGAGAGCCCTTGGGCGCTGGTTTACGCCCAAGGATACCATTGGTGCCGGTCACGTCCAGCAAAAGCTGACGCTAGGTTCACGGGCGGTCAGCTCGCCCGCACGACGAAGAGGCCGGTCAGGAGATCGTGGCCAAACCGCGCATCGTTCCGGAACAGGCCGAGCAGGATATCGCCGGCCCACAGGATGAAGGTCGATACGGCGACGTAGAACAAAAGAGCGTGAACGGCGGCCGCGAGTGCGGTCGGGCGGCCGCCATTCAT
>NZ_JBFUHH010000160.1:0-5513 GCF_056402495.1 Microvirga sp. P4_A5
GCCCTTCCTTGAGGCAGAGCTGGAACCAGTCGCGGCAGGTGATGCGGTTGCCCGTCCAGTTATGGAAATATTCGTGCGCGATGATGGCTTCGATATTGGCGTAATCCGCATCGGTCGCCGTCTCGGGTGAAGCCAGCACATATTTGTCGTTGAAGATGTTGAGGCCCTTGTTCTCCATTGCCCCCATATTGAAGTCGGACAYGGCCACGACGTTGAATTCGTCGAGATCGTATTCGAGGCCGAAGACGCGCTCGTCCCAGCGCATGGACCGTTCCAGGGCGTCGAGCGCGTAGCCGGCGCGGTCTTCCTTGCCGGGTTCGACATAGATCGCAAGCCGCACCTCTCTGCCGCTCATGGTGGTGAAGGTTTTGGTGACCCGGCCCAGGCGTCCTCCGACCAGGGCGAACAGATAGGCGGGTTTCGGATGGGGATCGTGCCAGACGGCGAAGTGGCGGCTCGTGCCCTCGATCACGCTGGCCTCGACGGGATTGCCGTTGCCCAGCAGCACCGGCGCCTCCTCGCGCTCGGCTTCGATGCGGGTGGTGTAGACGGCCAGCACGTCGGGTCGGTCGAGAAAATACGTGATGCGGCGAAAGCCGTCGGCTTCGCATTGAGTGCAATAATTGCCGCCGGAACGATAAAGCCCCATCAGCTTGGTGTTCGCCGTCGGGTCGATCTCGGTCTCGATGGTGAGCGTAAACGGCCGGCGCGGCGGCTGCGCGATCGTCAGCCCCTGCGCGGAGGCCTCGAATTCGCCGCCCGGCAGGCTGCGCCCATCGAGTGCGAGGGCCTTGAGGTTCACCTCGTCGCCGTCGAGCACCAGCGGCGCGTCGCTGCGACCCTTGGGGTTGGGCCGGAGCGCCAGGGTCGCGGTCACCCGCGTGGCGGTGGGGTGCAGGCGCACATCCAGTTCGACCCGGTCGATCAGAAAATCGCTGGGCCGGTAGTCTTCGAGGCGGATGAGCGGGGCCTGGTCGTCACGCATATGAAGTCACTTTCGTGCTGGAACGGCGGTCGAAGGCGACCATAGCGCCGCCCTGCCACCTCGGCTTCCTGTCAGCCTGGGCCTCACGTGATGATTCGTATCCTTCTACACAAGAGAGATCGCGAAGCGTTGAAACTTCGTCGATCCGACCGGCGATCCCGCAGCAGGCCTGCGTTCAGGCGCCGGATAGAACGCGAGTCACCGGCGGCACGTCCCACGTGCCGTCGAGCAGCGTGTTGCTCGGTCCGTAGAAGCGCATCATCAGCACGAAGGGTCCTTGCGGCGCGGGCAGCCAGTTCGATTCCCTGTCGGCACCCGGCGAGGCACTCTGCACATAGAGAAGCGTCGATCCGTCCGCCTCCGTCCTGAGGTTGTTTCGCGGGCTGATCGTATAGCGGTTCAGCGGGTTGGCGACGAAGAAAAACGCTTGGTCGTACATGGTGAGCGACCAGAAGCCGTTGACGGGTGGCAATTCACCCTTGGCGAACCGGATCACATATTTCGACTCGCCGCTGAGCTTGCGTCCCTCGTTGTCGACGAGGGTCATGGGATAGATCGCATCCTGCGGAAGATTGGCGCCGAGGCCCACCGCCGTGATGAAGGCGCGCTGGGCGTAATCCTGCCCGTAGAAGCCGGTGCGGGTCGAGAACGTCCACCCGTTCACCTGACGGCCGGCGTGCTTGTCCTGCTCCTTGATCCGGCCCCTGGCGAGGGCCGGAGCCTCTTCCATCGCCTTCTGGATTTCAGCGCTCTGGGCGCTGAGCTTGAAGGGCTGGCCGGGCACGATGCCGACAGAGGCGAGCTTTGCCAGAATGACGCCGTCCCCGAGGGAAGGCGGGTTGTCGACCATCAGCATGGCGAGCCGTGTGAAATAAGTGTCCGGATCGAGGCGGCCGACCTGCGTGCGGACCGCGGTCTTCATGTCCACGGACGGATCCACCAGACCGGGCGGGGGCGTATACGGTTTGCCGTAGGCGCTCAGCGGCGTCAGCTTGTAGTTGTCCTGGATGGCATGGACCGCTTTGTAATCCTCCGGCGTGCCCGTGCAGAAGGTGCGCCCGAGGATCCACACCATGTTGGTAGGCGCCGGAATGAGCCTGGCATCGGCCGGGATGGAGCCCGACCATTGCGGGCCGGCGATGACGTATTTCTGCGGACCCGTCCCGGTGGTCCGCTTGCCGGGAACCGCGAATACCTCGGTCCAGGCGCTAAGCATCGGCATGAGATAGTAGCGGCCGTTTTCTTCCGGAAGCTCGAGGACGTACGGCTCCTTGACGAGATCGAGCCACGCGACGGAATAGAGCGTATCCGCATTGGGCGCGGTGACGGCCTTGAAGTTGGCGTCCGGGTACTCGCGCGCATTGGCGAACTGGCCCATCGGCGCGCCCATCGTCCCGCTGGAGGTTGCCACGTTCGTCATCACACGGCGGGTCATGTCCATGGTCAGGAGGGGGTAGCCGTAGAGGTAGGCGTCGGTTGCGGCGTCCAGCAGGCCGGCTTCGCGTCCGCTGTCGAGCATCGGCGCTTCGTGCGGAAGTTGCTGCGCCGTCGCCGATGTGGCGAGCAGCGGAAGGGCCGCGGCCCCCGTGGCAAAACCTCGTCTTGTGATGTTCATGGCGACCTCGGTTCTTCAGAAGGAAAGGGCTGTTGCCGGAACGCGGTCTCGAACGCTTGGACTGTCGCACGGCTTCTGGAGCCTGGCGCCTGACGGTTTCAGACCGGCCAAAGCTATCATGCGGCAACCTGCCAAGCTATCCACGCGGTGGCCGAGCCCCATTGAAATCACTCGGCAATTTGCGTTTTCTCCGAAGGGGTAACCCCCTGTTTCGCGGCCGATGTGGGCTTGCGCGCCAAAAAGCCGGAGCGGCGGGCGAGGGCGAGATCGAGACTTGATCTTCCGGAAAAAAGCGCCAAGACCTTCGCAGCGAAGCGGCCGGTTCCGCGGGGTCGTGCGGCGGCGAATACAAAGCCAGCCGTTCAATCGCATTTCGAAAGGGACATACGATGAGGTATCTGCACACCATGGTCCGCGTCGCGGATCTCGACAAGGCGCTCGATTTCTACGTGGGCAAATTCGGCCTTGTCGAAACGCGCCGCATGGAAAATGAGAAGGGGCGCTATACCCTCGTGTTTCTGGCAGCACCCGGCGATGCGGACATGGCGAAGGAAAAGAAGGCGCCGCTGCTCGAACTCACTTTCAACTGGGACCCCGAGGCCTATACGGGCGGCCGCAATTTCGGCCACCTCGCTTATGAGGTCGACGACATTTATGCGACCTGCCAGAAACTCATGGATGCGGGCGTCACCATCAACCGCCCGCCGCGGGACGGCAACATGGCGTTCATCAAGTCGCCCGACAACGTCTCGATCGAATTGCTGCAGCGCGGCCCCGCCAAGCCGTCCCAGGAACCCTGGGCGTCCATGCCCAACACCGGCACGTGGTAGCGCCCTGAAACGCTCCGCCGGGCCCGCCGCGAAAAGGCCTTGCTCCGATCTCCAACCCGGCTCACGATGACGAGCCGGGTCGTTCCGGCGGAGGAATATCGTGACACGAGAAGCGATCCGCTTTTGGCGGCATGGACAGCCCGTTGAAATCTCAGATTTTCACCCGCGCACCACGCTTCTTGACTATCTGCGATTGGACCAGCGGCATTTCGGCACCAAGGAAGGCTGCGCCGAGGGCGATTGCGGTGCCTGCACCGTCGCGCTCGGCCGTCTGCGCGACGGTCGCGTGCGATACGAGCCGGTCAATGCCTGCATCCTGCTTCTCGGCCAGATCGACGGCGCGACGCTGGTAACCGTCGAGGATCTTGCAAGCGAAGGCGCTCTGCATCCGGTGCAGGCCGCCATGGTGGCGCATCACGGCTCGCAATGCGGCTTCTGCACTCCCGGGATCGTCATGAGCCTGTTCGCGCTTTATCAGGAGGGCGAACGGCCCCTCAGCCGCGAGGCCGTCAACGATGCGCTCGCCGGCAATCTCTGCCGTTGCACCGGCTACCGCCCCATCGTCGACGCGGCCTTGCGGGCCTGCGCCGAGGAGCCCGAACCTGAATCGCCGGAGATTGCGGCGGCCCTTGAACGGCTCGAAGACCGCGAAGATGTTTTCGTCGGCGATGCCACGCATTTCTTCGCGGCGCCCGCCAGCGAATCCTCGCTCGCCACTCTCTATGCCGCGCATCCCGATGCCGTTCTCCTCGGCGGTTCCACCGATGTGGGCCTCTGGGTCACGAAGACCATGTTGCCGCTCGACAAGGTTATCTGGCTCGGCCATGTGGCGGGCCTGCGCAGGATCGAGGAGACGCCGGACACGCTTGTCATCGGCGCGATGGCGAGCCACGCGGATGCTTATCCGGCACTTGAATCGATCGATTCCGATCTCGGCGAGATCATGCGGCGCTTCGGCTCGGCGCAAGTGCGCGCCTCCGGCACCGTGGGCGGCAATATCGCCAACGGGTCGCCCATCGGCGATCTCGCACCCGTGCTGATCGCACTTGATTCCACGCTCGAATTGCGCAGCGCGGCGCACACGCGCACGACCTCCCTTGAAAGTTTCTTCATCGCCTATCGAAAACAGGACAGGCTGCCCGGCGAATATGTGCGGCGGATCATCGTGCCGAAGCTGAAGGCCGACGAGGTGTTTCGCGCCTACAAGGTGACGAAGCGCTTCGACGAGGACATCTCGGCGTCGCTGGGGGCATTCCGATTCACGCTGAACGGGCGACGCATCGCGGGTGCCCGCATCGCCTTCGGCGGCATGGCCGGAATTCCGAAGCGCGCGCCGGAAGCCGAGGCCGCGCTGGTTGGCGTTTCCCTCGACGATGCGGCGGCGTGGGGCGAAGCRTTGTCGGCGCTTGCCACGGATTACCAGCCGCTCGACGACCACCGCGCGTCGGCCGCCTACCGCTCCACTGTGGCGCGCAACCTGCTCTTCAAGGCCTTGAGCGAAACCGCATCCGGCGAAACCCGCGCGACGCGGATCGTCGGGCATCGCGATGCGTTGCAGGCGGCGGAGTAGCGTCATGGGTGACGAGGTCAAAGCGGGTGTCGTCACTTCCCCTTCGAGGGGGGAGGTCGCGAAAGAGGCGCGGGAGGTGGTGGGACCTTTGCCATCGTCCATGTCGGCGCCGACGCAATCCGACCCTACCCCTCAAGGTTCGGGTGAGAATCTCCGCCACGTGCGACAGGCGCTGGCGCACGATTCCGCCATCAAGCACGTCCAGGGCACGGCCCATTACATCGACGACATCCGCGAGCCGGACGGCACGCTGCATGTGGCCATCGGGCAATCCCCCATCGCGCGCGGAAGGCTGGTGTCACTCGATCTCGACGCGGTGCGCGCGGTTCCGGGCGTGGTCGCGGTTCTGACGGCGGCCGACATTCCCGGCAAGAACGACGTGTCGCCGGCCTTCGGCGACGATCCATTGTTTGTCGAGCAGGAGATCAGCTTCCACGGTCAGGCGCTGTTCGCGGTGGTGGCGACGGAGCGCGACATCGCGCGCCATGCGGCGCGATTGGCGCGGGCCGGGAC